>JAVEWI010000269.1:0-3211 GCA_034004625.1 Bdellovibrionales bacterium | reverse complement strand
ATCGCCATCATCGGACAGCGTATGCGGGATAAAACCGTAATTTCCCGGATATTGCATGGCAACGTAGAGGAAACGGTCCACAAAAATGGCGCCGCTTTCTTTGTCCAGTTCATACTTCACGGGTGCACCGCCCACGGGGTTTTCCACAACAACGTTGAATTCTTCGGGGGCGTTTTTACCGATGGAGATTTTATCAAGGAACATGTGACACTCTGTTTGTGAATAGGGGCTGTTGGAATTGGCATATTTTACCGGACAGACCATAACATATTTCAATGATGCGGCACAATAAAGCAGAAGGCCTGACACGCAAATGTCAGGCCCTCGGCCTTAAAGACTTATCCGGTTGATAATCAAGCGCGTTTTTTCTTTTTGCCGCCTTCAACCGTGCGCAGGGCAGGTTTTTTACGGCTAAGACCTTTGACGCTGTCGCGGCCAGCGAAGCAGCCCGATGGGCCAAGCTGTTCCTCGATGCGGATCAGCTGGTTGTATTTCGCAATACGGTCGGAACGGGACAGGGAGCCGGTTTTGATCTGTCCGGCATTGGTTGCCACCGCCAGATCCGCAATGGTGCTGTCTTCGGTTTCGCCCGAACGGTGGGAGAATACAACGCCGAAACCTGCCTTTTGCGCCGTTTGAACAGCGTTCAGGGTTTCGGTCAGGGTGCCGATCTGGTTTACCTTGATAAGGATCGCATTAGCGGCTTTTTCTTCAATGCCCTTTACCAGACGTTCTGTATTGGTCACGAACAGGTCATCCCCCACCAGCTGGACTTTGTCGCCCAGACGTGCGGTCAATTCTGTCCAGCCCGCCCAGTCATCTTCGGCCATACCGTCTTCGATAGATACGATGGGATATTTACTGACCAGTTTTTCGTAGTAGCTGATCATCTGTTCGGAAGTCAGGATTTTACCTTCTCCTTCAAGATTATATTTTCCTTTTTTGAAGAATTCGGTTGCCGCAACGTCCAAAGCCAGAACAACATCGCTGCCAGCTTTGTATCCTGATGCACTGATTGCCTTCATAATAAAATCAAGCCCCTGTTCGGCACTTTTAAAGTTAGGCGCGAAACCACCTTCATCGCCAACTGCCGTATTGAAACCAGCTTCTGAAAGAAGTTTTTTAAGGCTATGAAATATTTCAGATCCGATACGGATGCTGTCTGCGCTACTTTCCGCGGCGACAGGCATAATCATAAATTCCTGAAAATCGATGGAATTGTCGGCATGGGCACCGCCATTGATGATGTTCATCATGGGGGTGGGCAGCAAATGGGCAAAGGTGCCGCCCACATAACGGTAAAGCGGCAAGTCCAGTTCGGCAGCCGCGGCATGGGCGGTGGCAAGACTGACCCCCAAAAGCGCGTTTGCGCCAAGGCGGGATTTATTGGCGGTACCGTCAAGATCGATGAGCAATTCGTCAATCAATGTCTGTTCGGTCGCATCAATACCGGAAAGGGCCTCGAAGATTTCCGTATTTACAGCGTCAACGGCTTTCAGGACGCCTTTGCCGTGATAACGTTTTTTGTCGCCATCGCGTTTTTCAACGGCTTCGTGCGCGCCGGTCGATGCGCCCGAGGGAACGGCAGCGCGGCCCACAATGCCGCTTTCCAATACTACATCCACCTCTACGGTGGGGTTGCCGCGGCTGTCCAGAATTTCGCGGCCGACAATATCGATAATGGCGCTCATGTGATAACTCCCTTGGGGATTGAAACAAACTCGGGCAGAGAATAGCGTTTTTTCCGCATCCCTGCAAAGCCATTCACAAGCGCGCCCCGGTTTGTGCTATGGTGCCTTGTCCGGAGGTTTTTCGTTATGGTATTTGCACGTTTTTTATCGGTTCTGGCTTTTGTTTTTTGCGCGGCAATGCCGGCGCAGGCTTTTGAAACGCCCGCAAAATCTCCAAGCCAGATTGCGGCGCTCAAGGCTTCGGGCGAAGTGTTCCTGCCGATTGCGCGCGACTTTGGCTGCACCGAATTTACGTGGGCAGCCTTTACCGATGCGCAGTTTCGCGCCATGCAGCTGGAATACATGCCAAAAGGCCAGGACCCGAAAACATGGACGCGTTTGCAAACCACGACTGTCTATGGCCTGACAGGGCGTCCGGATGCCGACTATGAAATCATGGAAAGCGTCGCGAACAATCTGATCGCCACATATAAAAGAACCGCGCATGTTATCGAGATGCAACCTTTTGAAAGCGGCGCAGGCGAACCTGCTTTTTACATCGAATATAGAATTGGCAAAGGCGATGCGCGCGAACATAATGCGGGCGTTTTCATGCGCACGTCCGACCGCGCGGCGGCATTCATGCAGATTCAGGCACGCAAAGGCGATTTGACCGCAAAAGATAAAAACACGCTGCTGGGTTATCTGGGCGCCGCGCCCGAACAGGCCGCAGGAAAAACAAAAGAAAAAGCTGGTGCCGCCAAAGAAAGTGCGGATAAAGCAGGGGCTACGGAAAACACGCAAGCCTTAAATACGCAAATCCTGCTGCCGCGCCGTAAACCGCAAGCGCGCTAATGATTATCCCTGTTTGTCGTGAAAGCAATCAGGCCGCTTTTTGTGCACGGCTGTAGGCTTCGGGCTTGATCAGGCGGTCGATGGCGACCAGCTGCTCCAGAATGCCTTCCAGCTCGCTCAGCTTCACCATATTGGGGCCGTCGGACGGTGCCTTGTCGGGGTCCTGATGGGTTTCCATGAATACGGCTGCGCAGCCAATGGCCAGCGCAGCACGCGCCAATGGCGGCACCATGCGGCGGTCACCGCCGGAAGCAGTGCCTGCACCGCCCGGTTGCTGCACCGAATGCGTGGCGTCAAATACAACGGGCAGGCCGGTTTCCGCCATAATAGGCAGGGCGCGCATGTCGTTGACCAGCGTGTTGTAGCCAAAAGTCACGCCACGTTCGCAAAGCATGACATCGGGGTTACCGCTTTCAATAATTTTGGCGGCGACGTTTTTCATGTCCCACGGTGCCAGAAACTGGCCTTTTTTCACATTCAGTGGTTTACCGGTTTTGGCGGCGGCAATCAGCAAATCGGTCTGGCGGCACAAAAACGCCGGAATTTGCAAAACATCGACATGGGGCGCCACAACCGCGCATTGTTCGGCTGTATGGATATCGGTAATGACGGGCAGGGACATTTTGCTGCGCAATTCGTCAAAAACCGGCAGGCCTTTTTCAAGCCCGATGCCGCGTTCGCCTTTC
>JAVEWI010000268.1:0-3212 GCA_034004625.1 Bdellovibrionales bacterium | reverse complement strand
GATCTGCAGCAAAGATAAAAAGCGCCCGATAACCCTTTGGCGCCAAGGGGTTATCGGGGCTTCCCGCAAGTGTATGAAATATCTTGATTTTGCTTTTGCGCGGGGGTATAAAAAACACCTGCTGAGAAAAACGGAGTGTAGCGCAGTCCGGTAGCGCGCCTGTTTTGGGAGCAGGATGTCGGGGGTTCAAATCCCTCCACTCCGACCAGTTTTTCAAAAGCGAAAACAAAAATAGGTACGATCATGAAAGCCAGGATTTACAAACCTGCAAAAACGACAATGCAATCCGGCCGCGCAGGCACTGCGCAATGGGTTCTTGAATACGAACTGGAAACACCGCGCCGCCCCGAACCTTTGATGGGCTGGACTTCTGCCGGTGATACGCTCAACCAAGTCCGCATGAAATTTTCAAGCAAGGAAGCCGCCGTGGCTTTTGCCGAAAATCATGACATGGATTATGTGGTTGCTGCCGAAGCAGAACGCCGCGTGACGCCGCGCAGTTATCTGGATAATTTCAAATACCGCCCAGCAGAAGAAGCCTGATTTAACATCAGGCTTTTATTTTTGCTGATCCGGCTTTGGGATGATGCAGCCGCCGCCTTTACAGTGCGGGCGGCTTGGGCGGTTTTGCGCCTGTGGCTGGCTTATCTGCGGCGGGCTTCGCAGGGGTTAAGCTGCTTTGAATATCCGGTTTGCTTTCCAGCGTTTTGTGAATAGGGCATTTGTTTGCGATTTCCAGCAGGCGTGCGCGCTGCGTATCATCGAGAGGCCCTTCCAGCGTAATTTCACGCGTAATCACATCGCGGCGGATATTATCCGCGCCGGTTTCCTTGTGGTGGGTCATTTCTACGGTGACGCCTTCCAGTGGCCATTTTTTCTGATCCGCGTACATGCGGATGGTCATGGATGTGCAGCTGCCAAGCGCGGCCAGTAACATGTCATAGGGGGCAGGCCCGCTGTCGAGCCCGCCCATGTCTTCCGGTTCATCCGCGGTGAAGCTGTGGTTTGCGGCGGTGACTTCCTGCGTAAAGCGGCCTTGGCCTGTTTCGCGGACGGTGACTTTGGTGGGGTGGTTGGACATGGCTGCACTCCTGCACGGCGCGGGGCCGGATATGAATAAATGAAAACAGTATGGTTTATCCTATCCCCGTGGCGGGAATGCGGCAAGGGCGGGGGAAGCAGATGGAATAGTGCAACGCGTTTGAATAGCCCAAACGGCGTTTTGATATGCGGCTAAGTCTTTGAAAAAATGGCTCCCTGGGCAAGGTTCGAACTTGCGGCCAAGCGATTAACAGTCGCTTGCTCTACCACTGAGCTACCAGGGAACAATGTGGTGGAGCTTTTTTACCAAATTTGTCGGATTTGACAAGCACGAAATGCCAAAAAAGACGCTTTTTTGCATGTAAATCTGCCTAAGCCTTTGTTTTTTATCCACAAGGCAGGTATAGCGGCAAGCGTCCGCGGTTTTTTGATCCGCGGCGAGGAGGGGGAAGCAGAGAATCCGCCCGAAAAGCGATCAGGAAGACATTTTGCGGCTGGCCTGCACCTGCACAGCGGGCGCTGCGGCGGGCTGGTTTTGCGGCGATTTGTCGAGAGCGGTTTTGAGGTTTTGAATACCCTTTTCCCCTGTGACAAACAGCCACGTATGGTTGGACGGCGGCGGGTCTTGCTGGACTTTGACGCCGATATATTGGTTGTCCAATGCCTTGACCAATATGTCGCGGTCTTTTTGCGAAACGGGGTCAAGATGGATATAGGCGTATTCGCCGGCGGCTTCCGTTTTGGCGAAATTCCATTTTTGCGCGCCGATGTTTTGCAGGTCTTCTTCGTGGCGTTTGCGCAAAGCATGTGTTTCGTTTACGCCAAACCCCATGCGTTCGCGCCCCAGTTTGTCGCCGAACATTTCAATCAGGTCGCCGTACAGGCCGGGCATGGCCATGTGCCAGAAATTGTTCTTGCCCTGATCTGTCAGGCTGGATTGCAATGTATGGATGTCGCTGACGCATTGCAATTTAGGCGCAAAGCGGCTTTTGATCGCCGGGAATGTTTTTTCAAGCGATGCTTTATTCGGGTTTTCATCCATCGATTTGCGAATGTCCTGAGGCAGGTCGAAGCCGACGCTTTTCATCGCGAAATAGAATTCGGTTTTGTCTTGCGGCAGGCGTTCCCAATGCTGGTATCCTGCGATCAGTGATTCTTGCAAACGCGCCTGTACTTCCAATCCGGATTTCAGGTAGTCAAGGCCGAAGCCTGTGGCGTCCATGATCTTGTTGACGATATTGCGCACGGGGCCTTGTTTGAAATGCCCTTCGATCGAATTTTCGACGATAATATTGTTTAAGGTATTGGGCAGGGCATAGCGGCTGCTCAGGCCGTCTTTCCCCATCAAATCGCGCGCACGCCAATAATGGTCGCCTTGCAAAATATGGGCTGTTTCGTGGGCCATCGTGCTTACTTTATCGGCGCCAATCGACGTCAGGAAATTATTCACATAGATATTGCGCTCGCCACCTGTGCGGGCATAGCCTGCGGTGGTCAGGAATTCATACAACTTGCTATGCCATGGCGGCTGGGTCTTGTCCGACGACGTGCTGTGGAATTCGTGCAGGGACTGCGTCAAATTCACGCGGTTTTTATTTTCGTGCACAATGTCCAGCCCGCGGGGCGGCCATTCGCCAAAAGATACAAAAAGCAATTCGTCGATAGACGCGTGACCGCGCATCAAAACCTGGTTGGCGTATTGTTCGCGTTTATCCATTTTAGCCATTGGACATCCCCGGTGTTTTGCCAGCCTTTGCGGGCGGGCGGGGTGGTTGCGGGCCTTCTACCAATGCGCCGGTTTTGACCAATGCGCGCAGCAGGGTTGTTTCGGCTTCCGGCTCGTTCTGGTTCGGCACAATAATGCCATAGCGCTGGTCCCAGACTTTTTGCTGGTACGTCCACCATTCGTCATATGTCTGTCCGGTGCCTTTGCGGGCATCTTCGAATACGGCCTGAATGACGGCTTTGTCGTCCGGCCCTTTGAATTCGGCAAAGAAAGTATGATAAACGCGCATGTCTGTTTCCTGATTTTCAAGCAGTATAACACATTTGATTTTAATAATCTGTAAACAAATGCATCCCGCACAGCTTCCCCGCCCGCGCAAAAGCGGGTTTGGGGCAGGATAGGGGGAAAAGGGATAATGGAGACGGGCCTCTATCGAATAGAGCAT
>JAVEWI010000267.1:0-3228 GCA_034004625.1 Bdellovibrionales bacterium | reverse complement strand
TACAGAAAAGGATCGGCAAAAAAGAAATTATCAAAATTTAGTAGAAAAAATTGCACATAAAAAAATAGACATAGAAAAAGTGACCCTTTTCCATGCAGGCTGTGCATGGTTGCATGAGATGGGCGGCCTCAAGGACGACGATATCCTTGAAATTATTGAAGCAACATACATGCGCAATAATCTCGCCCATGAATTATACACACATCTTTTTGATGAGAAGAGCCGCACTCTTGACAAAGAACTCGTTGAATCTCCTCTAATGCTATATTTTCGAATATCCAACTGGTGGATAATAAATGTAGAAGCTTCTATTTCACCGGAAGACTACGCAGTGTTCTCTGTAGATGAGATGTCATCGGCAACAACTATGAACGCGCATTTCTTACAGGTTAATCGCCCTTCTTTGCATGAGAGACAATCTCATTACCTATCGTGAAGATGACCTGCAAGACCTGCGCCATCAGGCCACGCGGCAGGCAGAGCAGGAAAAATAACGCCCACGGACGACCGCCCCCTTGCCTTGTCAAACAATTGATCTACATCATGTTTTAACCACCGTGCCCGGGATGCACGGGCAAGTCACTTGATAATCCGGCCACATTCAGCATATTCTGCGACATGCGTATCTTTTTGATGATTCTCATTTTTGCCATCGGGTTCAGCGGCTTTCCAGTCGCCGCCTATGCTATTGATGATGCGCATTGCCTGTCCGCCGATGCCAAGGCCGTAGATTTCAGCCCCGCGCAGGATCTTGCCAAAGACACACAAGACAGCGCCCAAAACAAACACACCCAGGATAAAAACGGCGGTGCGCAGCATGTATGTTTCAGCTGCGGGCATTCCTGCACCGCTTATGGGGCTGTGTTCCTGCCGTCCGTTATGGTCGTTGCGCCGATGATCAAAGAACCCTTTACCGTCACCCATGACGATGTCAAAGACAGCCTGCCGTCTTACCTAAAACGCCCCCCCAAATTCACTGTTTGATCGAAGCGGCCATAGAGGAAATGTGCCCTCTATGCCGCGCCCGCGCCTGTAACAGGCGCGCCTGACGCTTTATGCGCCATCTATCAAACGCGAGTTAAGTTTTATGTTTCATACCCTGATCCTGCTGGGATTGGCAGCCTTTGGCGCCGTCACTTTCAGCACACCGTCATACGCGGAAACGCCCGCCCTGACTCTTGACGCCGCCATCGGCGCCGCTTTGCAAAACGCCCCCTCCCTGCAGGCGGCAAATGCCCGCAGCAACGCCGCAGCCGCCAGCCGCGCACAGGCCGCCGCCCTGCCCAATCCGGAAATTTCCATTGAGGCAGAAAACCTCTATGGCGATTACAGCGGCGCAGGGGATGCCGAAATATCATACGGCATCTCGCAATTGGTGGAATTACCCGGCAAGCGTAAAAGCCGCAGGCAAATTGCCAATTCTGAAAGCCTGCGCGCCGCGCATGAAGCCGAAAGCCACAAGCTGGATATCATCCACGCCGTCACACTGGCTTTTGCGGAAACAATTGCCGCAGAGGCGGAAGTAGAATTGCTACAAGAAGAATATGCCCGCGCGGAGAATATAAGCCGCAGCGTTTCCGCCCGCGTGGATGCCGGCAAGGAGCCGCCTATTCAGAAAAAAAAGGCCGATATTGAACGTAAAACCAGCGAAATGGCGCTGGCCCGCGCCCGGCAGGAATTGGCAACAAAACGTAAAAATCTAGACCTGATGACAGGGGAAGAAAACAAGGAACAGCCGCTCGATCCCCTTAGCCTGCCGCCTGTGACAGCACCCCGCCACCTCGCAGATTACCTCGGCCAATTGACTGCTTCCCCCGATCTCAAGGCTTTCGATGCGGGTATCGGGCAGGCGGATGGGCAATTATCTTTGGAAAAAACCGAAACCTTGCCGGACCCGACTTTCAGCATCGGGATCAAGGATGCACGCGAAGACAATACGCGTTCATTCATGGCGGGCGTGTCGTTTGCCATTCCGGTATTTAACCGCAACCGCGGCAACATTGAACGCGCCGGACACGATGCCAATGCCGCGCGGTTTGACCGGCGCAATGCGGAGCAAAACATTCAATCCGCCCTGACCGAAGCCCATGGAAACCTCGGCAGCGCCTATAACGAGGCACAAACGCTGCAAACTGTCATGATCCCCGGCGCGGAAGAGGCTTTTGACTTCGCACAGCAAGGATATGAAGCCGGAAAATTCGGGTATTTGGAGGTTCTGGACGCACAAAGAACCTTGTTTGAAACCCGCCGCAATCATAATGCTGCCGTACTGGATTACCGCCGCCAGCGCGCGCATCTGGAGCGCCTTGCTCCACCAGCTCTCATCCCGTCATCCGAAAACGCAAAGTAAAAAACATGAAAATGAAATCCATTCTTCTAGCCGGCACGGCTGTCTTGCTGATTTCCGCTGCCACCATCACATTTATGCCGCATGGACTGCATGCGCTTGTACAAAAAGACAGCCATGCCCACGGCGGGGAAGACGATCATGACCACGCTCATGGCGAAGCCCGCAGCGATACCCCCGCCACGCCGCAGCAGGACGGTGACAACGATCACGGACATGCGCACGGTGATGAAGATGAAGAGGACGAACATGCAGAAGGCAGCATAGATCTCACCCCCGCACAAATCGCCGCGGCTGGCATTCAAACCGCTGCCGCACAAAAAGGCACGCTGGCGCAAGGTATCTCCACGCCCGGTAAAATAATCCCCGCCGCCGACCGCATGGCGGAAATCGTACCCAAACTGGGCGGCATTGTGACAGAGGTGCGTAAAAACCTTGGCGACACAGTACAAAAAGGCGAAACCCTGGCGCTGATTGAAAGCCGTGAAATGGCGGAAACGCTTGCCGATTTTCAGGCCGCCAAACGTGCGGAAGAATTGGCCCGCACCACATTCAACCGCGAAAAAAACCTATGGGACAAAAAAATAACCGCGGAACAGGATTACCTCAGCGCCAGAAACGCGCATCAGGAAAGCCGCATCCGCCTCGAAGCCGCCAAACAAAAATTGCAGGCCATCGGTTATGATGAAAAAGCTTCCGGCACCGAAGCCCGCTTCCTCGCGCTTACATCACCGATTGCGGGGCGGATCATCGACCGCGCACTGACACTGGGCGCTTATGTGGACAGCCCGCAGGCCGTCTTTACCGTTGCCGACCTTGGCGTCGTATGGGTTGAAACGGCCCTGCCGCCCGGAAATCTTGGCTTTTTCAAAGAAGGGCAG
>JAVEWI010000266.1:0-3236 GCA_034004625.1 Bdellovibrionales bacterium | reverse complement strand
AATGGGGGATGCCTTTGCTGAATAAAAAAAACTGATGATTGCAGCCTTGCCCACAGGGCAGGGTGTATTAAACAAGCCATAAAACCGCGAATTTTTTTCGGGTGCGGCGCAGATTATAGGCGCCGCACCGCTGTGACGGTATTGTCGCTGCGGGCTGTGACAACGTCCAGCGGTTCCACGCATGTTTTCATGTGCGTGGCATTGGCGTGCAGAATATTTTTGTCATCCACCATGATGCCGACATGGCCGGGGAAGTAAACCAGATCGCCACGCTGGCGCGGTTTGTCTGCGGCATCGGTGCCGATGGATTTTTCCTGATCTTCGGTATCGCGCGGGGCGTCAATACCGGCACGGGCCAGCGTGATTTGCACAAGGCCGGAACAATCGATGCCAAGCCCGCCGCGTCCGCCCCAGACATAGGGTGTTTCAATCATTTTTTCGGCGGCGGAGACGAAATCTTCGCGCGCGGAAATACCCGACAGGTGACGCGCGTAAATATGCGTGCCGTCATCCAGCTGCGCGAATTTTTCGCCCATTTCCGCCACGGTGACCCGCGCCCCAAAACCCAATGTTTTGCGCAAGGGGGATTTGATGCTGGCATCGCGGTAAACATCGGTGCGCTGCGCCGTGACCACATGGGTGGCGGCGGCAAATTCCTGCGTCAGGTTTTTGCGTTCGACATATCCGGCATAACCGTCATGTTCGCAGTGGCCTTTCAACCAATCGCCCGCAATGTCTTCGGCGATAAAAATTTCGCCGTATTGCAGCTGGGTTTCCATTTTGCCGCGGGGCGCTTCGTTATCGGGCACTTCGCGCACATCGGCGGTGGGGGCCGTGACTTTCCAGCGCGCCGCCGTCATCGTGCGGCTCCTTTGGGGCCGGTGGATTTGGAGGGGGATTTAGGCTTGCTGTCTTTTTTCGCCGGTGATTTGGATTTCTTCGCGGCGGGTTTATGGCCTTGCGCGAATTTTTCCTTGATCATGTCATAGCTGGCGCGCATGCCCAGCGCTTCGCCGCCTTCGGGACGGCCCGCTCTGTTGCCGGGGTTCCATGCATAGGTATCGATATGCACCCACGGCACGTCTTTATCCACGAATTTTTCAAGATAAAGCGCCGCGGTGATGGCGCCGGCAAAACTGCCGCCGGAATTTTTAACATCCGCCACGCTGCTGTTCAGCATACCGGCATAGGCCTGCCACAGGGGCAGACGCCACAGCGGATCTTGCACTTTTTCGGATGATTTGAGCAGCGCATTGGCAATGTCGTCGTTGTTCGAGAACATGGCGGGCAGGTCAGGGCCCAATGCCACGCGCGCGGCACCGGTCAGGGTGGCGAAGTCGATAATCAAATCCGGTTTTTCGCGGCATGCTTCGGTGATGGCATCGCAGAGCACAAGGCGGCCTTCGGCATCGGTATTGTCGATTTCGACGCTGATGCCTTTGCGCGTTTTAATGATGTCGCCGGGGCGGAAGCTGTTGCCATCCACCGCGTTTTCAACCGCGGGGATCAGCACGCGCAAACGCACGGGCAGGTTTTCGGACATAATCATATGCGCAAGGCCCAGCACATGTGCCGCGCCGCCCATGTCTTTTTTCATCAATCCCATCGCGCTTGACGGTTTGATATCCAGACCGCCAGTGTCAAAAACAACGCCTTTGCCGATCAGCGTGATCTGCGGGTGTTTTTCATTGCCCCAGCGGATGTCGATCAGGCGCGGTTCGCGCGGGCTGCCTTTGCCGACTTCGTGGATGGCGGGATAATTTTGTTTGATCAGCTGGTCGCCCAGAATGATTTTGACGCTGGCTTTGTTAAATGCGCGGGCGACTTTTTTGCTCGCCTCCGCCAGTTCTTCGGGGCCCAGATCGTTGGCGGGAATATTGACAAGATCACGCACAAGGAACGTGGCCTCCGCCGTGGCCTTCACGGCTTTGCGGTCCGCGTTGTCGGGCCAGACGAGGGACGCGAAGTCGCGTTTTTTCGAAGGCTTGTATTGCGTGAACTGGTAAGACCCCAGCGCCCAGCCGAGCGCGGCCTGCGTGGCGCGGTCATCGGACATTTTCTGGTCGATGTAATATCCGGCTGCATTCTTGGGCAATTTGGCCGGCAGGTCGGCATAGGTATAAAGGCTGTCGTTTTTGCCGACGCCGAACAAAACGCGGGCAATGCCGCCTTTGTCATCGGGCAGGGAGAGCAGGGCGCCTTCGCCGCCGCCAAAGCCGCTGGCCGCAACCCATGCGCGGGTTTTATCGTCCTGCTGTTTCAGCCAGTCTTTCAACCCGTCGGCGGTGACGGGGGTGATAGGCGTGCTTTTGGCGGTTTTTTTGTCGATGAACGGGAATGGGCTCGTCATGGTTTTGCGCGCTCCTTGGGGCTTCTGGATGTCTTATGGGGTGGTTTGTTATAGCTTTTACGGAACAAAAGGTCAAAAACTGATCTGTTTTTAGTTATGAAAAATAAATAACCATGATTTAGAGCCAAAAACCGGCTTAAAATTCTTGACGGAAGGGGCGTGCTTAACATATCTTTCGCGTCTGTAAAGATTCTCGTTCCCAAGGCGCAATTGCGTCTGCCGGACAATATATAAAGCGAAACAAGGATAAATACCATGACCAGACGTTGCGAAATTACGGGCAAAGGGCCGATGGTCGGCAACAACGTGTCCCACGCGAACAACAAAACCAAGCGCCGTTTCCTGCCCAACCTGCAGGACGCTTCTTTCTTTAGCGTTGCTCTGGCGAAAAACGTCAAAGTCAAAACGACGACGCACGGTATCCGTACGGTTGAACACAAAGGTGGCATCGATGCTTACCTGCTGGGCACCGCCCCCACCAAACTGCCGACCGAACTGCGTAAAGTGCGCAAGGCGATCGTTGCAAAAGTGGGCGAGCTGCCGAAGCCGGAGCCGAAGCCGCGCCGCAACCTGACCAAAAAGGCCGCTGCGAAAGCCGCCTGATTTGGCTGAAGAATTAAAAAGGGCGGGGGAAACATCTCCCGCCTTTTTTCTTGTCTCTTTTTCTGCCTGTTCTTCCTTCCCCTTTATCTTTTTCTGACTGGCGTGCCCGCATCATGACCTTCGCCTTTGACATCACACATAAAGACCCGAAATCCTCCGCGCGCCTTGGCCGGTTGACCACGCCGCACGGCACCATCGAAACGCCGAATTTTATTTTCTGCGGCACCAAGGCTTCGGTGAAGGGATTGTCGCCGCAGCAAATGCGCGATGCGAAGACGGATAT
>JAVEWI010000265.1:0-3256 GCA_034004625.1 Bdellovibrionales bacterium | reverse complement strand
CTCAGCTGCTTTTGGGCGGACTGCCATGTCACGCTGGGCGGGTTTTCCTTTTTCGCCGGAATGTTCAGTGACAGGGGTTTTTCATCAACGGGCGGGAAAATGCCTTTGACCGTCACGGGTTTTGCGCCCGCCTGCAAAACCGTTGTGCCCGCGGCGGGGTCGTGGGTCAGGTCGAAAGACGCGGCGGCTTCCACTTCGCGCATCAAACCGGGCAGGGAGAGTTTTTGGGCAGAAATATCAACCCCGCCAGTGACGTCCTGCCATGCTGTCCAGCCTGCGCTGCGCGGTTTTGCGGCGGCGAGTTTGAGCAAGGCCTGCCCGCGGCCTTTCAAGTCCTGCACAGCAAGGGCATCGAGGTTTTTGAGTTTGACGTCCAGCGTGGCGGCCAATCTATCCATATCCGCCGCTGTACGGTCGAGGCGGATGTCGGCATTAATTTCGCCGGATTCTTCCATGCCTTGCGCTTGCAGCAGGATTTCGCTTTTTTCCGGCGCGATGGATGCTGTCAGGTTGACGCCTTGCAACGGCAGGTTATAGGTCTTGATGATACCGGCAGAAATCTGCGCATTCAAAACGGGCCATGCCTTGCCCTGCAACACATCCGGCGTCACGTCAAAAGACAGCCATCCTGCGCCGCGGCGCAGGGAAAGATCGGGGGCGGCAATGTCAGCGCGTGCATCATTAATATCTGTGTGCACAGAAATGGCGCCGCTTTCCTTGGCGGCCTTGACGGTAATCTGGCCTTGCGCCTTGATGCTTTCGCCGTTCAGCTGATATTCACCGGCCAGCTGGTATTCTGCGCCGCGGTCGATCAGGCTGCCGTTGAAAACAACCGGAATGCCCTCTGCATAGGGAATGAAAGTGCGGATATTACGCAAAACAACTTCACGCACGTGCAGGTCAAGCGGTTTGGGAAAGGTTATGTTTAACGGCCTATCGTCGGATTCTTTTTCCGTATCATTCGACGCGGGCAGGCCGATCATCACATTGTCGATCACAAGCTTGCCCAGGCGTGCCGCCAGAATGTCATCCACCGTGGCATAGGCTTCCAGCCGGCCGATGGTAATATCCATGCCTGCATGGGTGATGTGAATATTTTCGAAAAAGCTGCCGCTTGGGGAAATACCGGCCTGTTCTATGCGGGCATCCGGTGCAAAGAGGCGTAAAACCTGCTCAGAAATAAAGTGAAACTTAAGCCATATGCCAATGATTAAAGTTAATAAAACGCCCGTGCAAAGACCCAGTGTCCAAAGGCTGATTTTTTTTATTTTAAGGGGCATGGAGCGTTTTTCGGGCAAAGCAGTTAATGGGCGGCAAATACGCTTTTGTATTGTTTTCTATTGTTTTTCTGTGCCCGATCAGCAATATAGGCAACGTCAAAACAACATTTCAGACATCTTAAGAGTTCCAAGGAGTAAAGCAACATGTTCATTTCGCCCGCTTTCGCACAGACCGCCGCCGATACAGCGGAAGCCGCCGCAGGTCCCGGCCTGCTGGTTTCCATGGCGCCGCTGGTGCTGATTTTTGTGGTGTTTTACTTCATCGTTATCCGCCCGCAAAACAAACGCATTATCGAACACCGCCGCATGGTGAATAACCTTGCCAAAGGTGACAAGGTTGTGACGGGCGGCGGTTTGCATGCCACTGTTAAAAAATTGTCGGGTGACGAAGACGTTGTGCTGGATCTGGGCAATGGCATCGAAGTCACCGCCCTGCGTCACAGCCTGATGCTTGTGCGCGACAGCGCGGCAAAAAACGCCAATAACAACGATAAAAACGGCGATAAAAAAGCCCAGTAATCTTTGCAGAAAAATGTGGCGGAAAGATATCTTTCCGCCGCGCTGCTTTCATCCGGACGGGCAGATGGCCCGACAGACCACAGGATATATCCACGATGCTTTATATTGAAAAATGGAAAATCGTACTGACGGCACTGCTTTGTGTATTGGGCATAGCCTATGCCGCGCCGAACCTGTTGTCGGCAGACCGTCAGGCCTGGCTGCAAAATACGTTGCCGCAATGGATGCCGGGTAAAACGGTCAGCCTTGGTCTGGATTTGCAGGGGGGGTCCCACATCCTGCTGGAAGCCGATACGGCAACGGTGATTGCCGAACGTATGGATGGCATGGTGGATGCCGCGCGCCGCGAATTGTCGGCGGAGAAAATTCCCTATCTTGACCTGACGGCTAAGCGCAACGGCATTTCTTTCCGCCTGCGCGATTTGGAAAAAGACCGTTCGGCAGCATATAAAATCGTCAGCGGCCTTGCCGAAGATCTTGATATCCAGATTTCCCCCGATGGCACCGTGAATGCCACGGTAACGGATGCCGGTATAAATACGCTGAAAGCGCAGATTATCAGCCAGTCCATCGAAATCATCCGCCGCCGCGTGGATGAAACGGGTACGAAAGAGCCGGTGATCCAGCGTCAGGGTTCTGACCGCATTGTTTTGCAAATGCCGGGCGTTGAAAATCCCGAAGAAATCAAATCGCGCCTGCGCGATACGGCGAAAATGACATTCCACCTGCCGGATCCGGAGGCCACGGCTTCCAGCCGCCCGGGGCCGCTTTCCATGCGTTTGCCGATGAAAGAAGCGCCGGGGGAAACATTGGTCTTGCGCAAGCGCATCATCATCAGCGGCGAAATGCTGGTGAATGCGCAGGCGACGTTTGACGACCAGCAGCGCCCTGCAGTTTCATTCAAATTCGACAGCATCGGGTCCAAGCGTTTTTGCGATGTGACGCGTGAAAATATCGGCAAACGCTTTGCGATCGTTCTGGACGGCAGCATCATCAGCGCCCCCGTGATCCAAAGCGCGATTTGCGGCGGCAACGGGATTATTACCGGCAGCTTTACATCGCAGGAAACGACCGAACTGGCCTTGCTGCTGCGTTCCGGCGCATTGCCTGCCGAGTTGAAGGTAATCGAGGAGCGTAGCGTCGGCCCGACTTTGGGTTCGGACTCTGTCGCTGCGGGTAAAAAGGCCACGATATACGCCTTTGCCGTTGTATGCCTTTCCATGCTGGCGATTTACGGCCTGTTTGGCCTGTTCGCCAATATCGCGCTGACGTTCAACGTGATCTTTATTTTTGCCCTGCTGTCGCTGTTCCAGGCTACGCTGACCTTGCCGGGTATTGCGGGGATCGTCCTGACCATTGGTATGGCGGTGGATGCGAACGTGCTGATTTATGAACGCATCCGCGAAGAATTGCGCAGCGGCCGCAGCGTTCTGTCTTCGGTCGATACAGGATACAAA
>JAVEWI010000264.1:0-3274 GCA_034004625.1 Bdellovibrionales bacterium | reverse complement strand
GCGGAATAATTTTGTCAGTTCTAGATAATCCAGCGCCGATTTGGGTTTTTCGCACAATTCGGCAAAATCGAAAAAGGCGACCTTATCCGCCGCACGCGGGACATGTATGACGCGGCCCTTGACCGCGATATCCATGGGCGCGCCCTCTTCCCCGCCCGATACGGCGAGGAAAATACGCTCCAGCGATTCCCGCGCATCCGTATCATGCGGCCAGAAATAAACTTTATGCCCCGCAATGCGGCCCAAACGGTAATCCACCAGCCCCGCAAAGGCGATGACATGCAGTTTTTGTTTCAAAAGCGCGATAAAAGGCAAAAACCTGTCGCGCTGCAAACCGTCTTTGTAAAGATCATCCGGCGCGATATTCGATGTCGCCACCACCACCACGCCGCGTTCCAAAAGCGCGGTAAACAACCGCCCCAATATCATGGCATCGGCCACATCGCGCACCTGAAATTCGTCAAAACACAATAACGTCGCCCGCGCGGCAATGTCCTCGGCGCAGGCAATCAGGTCGCCGTCAATCCGCGCGCTGGCATCCTTGCCCCTTGCGCTGCGCTGGGCGTGCAGGAAATCATGCACCTCGAGCAAAAAGGCGTGGAAATGCACGCGCCGTTTACGCGCGACCGGCGCATGGGCAAAAAACAGATCCATCACCATGGATTTACCACGCCCGACGCCGCCGTAAAAATAATACCCCATAGGCGCGGGCGCCGGTTTGCGGAACAACCCGCGGCGCGCCGGCGTATATCCGGCCAAGGCACGGGCAAGACCGTCCAGCGCATCAATCGCGCCCGCCTGCGCCGGATCGGGACGCAAATCGCCCGCGGTCAATTTTTGCTGATATGCCTCTAAAACAGTCGTCATGTTTGTCTTTTTACATTATTGTCAGGCTTATGACACGTTTTTCGCGCCGCCTTTTTTAATGAATTTATACAATGAAGCTGCCGCATCCCCAAACCCCGTCTGAAATTTTTCTGGTCATCGCCAATATCCTGCCGCTGGTGGGGGTATTGCTCTGGGGCTGGAAAGTTTTCGATGTCATGCTTTTATACTGGCTGGAAAACGTCATCATCGGCATTTTCCATGTCATGAAAATGATCGAAACCCTGCGGCGCAAGAACTGGTGGCCCGCTTTTCCCATAGTGATCTTTTTCATTTTTCACTACGGCATGTTCTGTGCGGGGCATGGTGTTTTTGTGCTGGTTCTTTTCGGGCTTGAACTGCGTGACGGCGATACCGCATCGTGGGAACAGGCCGCCGCATTGATGGGCGCCACGCTATCCGACCCGCTGTTCATGATAGCCACGGCGGGATTGGTGGCCAGCCACGGGTATTCATTCTTTGCGAATTTTATCGGCAAAGGCGAAGTTGACCGCGTCAATGCCACCCTGCTGCTGGCGGGGCCTTATGCCCGCATTGTGGTTTTGCACATCACCTTGATCGTGGGCGGCGGGCTTGCCATTGCGCTGGGGCAACCGGCATGGGCGCTGGCTTTGCTCACCTTGCTTAAAACCTGCGGGGATATGATTGCCCACCGCCGCAGCCATGCCAAGGCCGCGGCAGCCCCCGTGCAAACCACCCTGCATCAACCGCGCCGCAAAAACGGTGCGGCGCAATAAAGGCTGAAATTACAGCAGAAAACTGCCCTTAATCATGGCAGAAAACTGTATATATTCACGGCAGAAACTGCCTATGGCCACAGGGGCGGACAAGGCGTATGATAACGCCAGGACTTTCAACACCCTTTTCAAATTCAAGGAGATGGATATGTGCAAAGGTAAATGTACAGGCAAAGGCAAATGCTGCCAGGCTTTCACAAAAGCAAAAGACACGCCGCCCGCGGCCCCGCCCGCTCCCCCTGTTGCGCCACCGGCCAATGACCAGAAAACACCCGACGCGCCCAAGAAAAAATGCTGCGGTGGTTCTTGCCACCCCAAGCAATAAGCGCATCCGCTTTTGTAAAAAGCCCCGGTTTATACCGGGGCTTTTTTTATGGGCGATACATCACGCGCGTCGTTTACGGGCGCAAATGACGCTGGATAAATTCCATCGCCGGTTTGAATGATTTTTTATTTATCGTATGCCCCAGACCGGGAACGACTTTTCCTTCGGCCGGTAATTTTGCTTTTTGCAAACGGCGCAGGCTGTCGTCGTAATGCAGGCTGACCTGCGATACCGCGTCGCTGAAGGCTTTTTTCAAACGGCCTTTGGGTTTGATGTCTGTTTTGCCTTCATAAAACAAAGCATCTTTGTCCCCCATCACAAACAACGTATCCGGTTTTGATCTGGGCTTGATGATGGGGAAAACAGGGCCGGAATGGTTGATAACTGCGGCAACCTTGTTATCGCGGCGGGTGCCCATTTGCACGGCAATCGCCCCGCCCAGCGAAAATCCGAACAGCACCAGATTGTCGTCTTTCAATCCACGTTTTTCCAATTGCGCATCGGCAAAGATATTTAATTGATCCACCACAGGCACGCGGTTGAAAAAATGGCTGAGCACCAGCTGCGCATTCTCGCCCGCGTTTTTGCTGATTTTATGCCATGTATATAAATCATCCGCCTTGGCCGCGCCGTTTTTGCGCCGGTGTTCGGCACTGGCGTTCAACGCCACGGGCGCTTTGACAATCAAGACATCGGTATTGGGACGGTCGCGGCGGATTTGCTGCGCCAGTTTTTCAAACATCACCGGATGATTGGCATGACCGGGCAGGATAATAACCAGCCCATCCGGCGTGCCGGATTTGCAGGGATATTCGACAAAGTCAAAACCGTTTTCGTTTTTCATGCGATGCCCGTTTTGATAACGCACACCCGCTTCTATCCCGCCAAGGACAAGTCATGCTAGGCGAGAGGCCCTGCCTTGTAAACCGCAAATATGAACAGCGGTTCAGGCAGGGCAAAAAACTTAAAACTGGTCATTCGCAATTTGACACGCCGCAGCATTGCCGCCCATGACGGGCGCGGACAAACCGTAAACCTGCGGCAAAATCGCTTCGGCAAAAAACCGCGCCGTGACCAGACGCGTGTTCAGGAACAGCGCATCGTCCCCGCCTTCGAACAACCCGTCATAGGCCGCCAATGCCAGACGCGCCATCATATACCCGCCCGCGACCAGTGCGAATTGACGTTGATAGCTGACCGCCCCCGCCGCAACGGATTCGGTATGGGATTTGGCATGCGCCAAAATCCATACGGTTGTTTTTTGCAGCTCCGCCAATGCAGCGGTCAGCGCGGCGTGGATAGATTCCAGATCATCCCCCGTTTTACC
>JAVEWI010000006.1:0-15388 GCA_034004625.1 Bdellovibrionales bacterium | reverse complement strand
CACTGCCGTTGTGTTGCTTTTTATGGTCAAAGACCCCTTTGCCACCAGCACAACCATCATGCTTCTTTTGGCCATGGCCTCTTTTGCCCTCTGTTATCCGCGCGGGCTGGTTGTATTGGCTCTTGTATTCTTTGCAGTCGGAAAAGGATTTTACAAACAGGAAGACGTCATCCTGTCCGAACGTAACTTTTTTGGTGTTTTGCGGGTTGTCGAAACAACAACACAGGACAGCGCGGGCAATGATTACCGCCTGCGCAAATTCATGCATGGCACCACCCTGCACGGGTTTCAGGTTGTCGAGCCTGCCAAATTGAGCACAATCCCCACATCCTATTATTACAGCCCCACCAGCCCGCTGAACGAAGCCCTTGTCCTGCTGGCGCCAAAAGATGTGGCCGTTGTGGGATTGGGCGCGGGCACATTGGCCTGTCACAGCGCGCCAGACCGCCGGTTCAGCTTTTTTGAAATCGACCCCGCGGTTATCAGGATTGCGCAAAACAATTTTACATTCCTGAGCGAGTGCCCCGGCGCGGCGCCCCACCGTTTGATCGAAGGCGATGGCCGTCTGGCGCTGGCCGCCGAACAAACGGCGCTGTATGACCTGATTATCCTCGATGCCTTTTCGTCCGATACCATCCCGCCGCACCTGATTACCGAAGAGGCCGTACGCATATACCTGTCCCGCCTGAATGCCGGCGGCGTGATCGTGTTTAATATTTCCAGCCGGTATTTTAACATGATGCCCGTCCTGACCGCCGCGGCGGATGCAGCCGGATTGACCACGATTTACAAAAAGAACACACCGGGCAAGGCACATGCACCGATGGCACAGGCCAGCAGCTGGCTTTTGATGGGGCCAAACGCCACAGCCCTGGAACCCCTGATACAGCAGCGCGGATGGATGCGCGGTGAAGCAGGCGGCGCATTGCCGTGGCATGACAATTATTCGAATATACTGGGAGTCCTTGAGTAATGAGCACAGCGCAACCCGCAGCCACCCCCGAAACCGAAAAAAACAGCGGGTTTCTGACCAGCCTTAGCGTTGGCGTCTTTAGCCTGACGCTCTGCCTGTCTGCGGCGCTGATGTTTGCCATCCAGCCCATGACCGGCAAAATGCTCTTGCCGATCGTTGGCGGCACGCCTTCGGGCTGGATTGTTGCCATGGCGTTTTTTCAGGTCATGCTGCTGGGCGGCTATTTGCTGGCACATCTTTTTTCAAAATTCCCGCCGCGGGCGCATGCCGCGCTTTACATCTGCGCGCTGGTTGCCGGCATTTACTTCATGCCTGTCGATATTCGCCACCATGCGGACATTCTGCCCGCCAGCCCCGGCCCGTGGGATATTTTCAAACTGCTCTGCCTGTCTTTGTCCATCCCCTTTATCGCGCTGTCGGCAACATCGTCAACCGTGCAGCGTCTTTTTACAACAACGGGACATGCATCGGCGCATGATCCCTATTTCCTTTATGTCGCCAGCAATATTGGCAGTTTTTCGGGGTTGCTGCTCTATCCACTGGTGTTTGAACATATCCTCAGCCTGTCCGAACAATCGGGTTATTCCTCTCTCGCCTATTTCTCGCTGATTGCGGGCGGCGTTTTCTGCCTGCTGCTGTCGCTTGCCGTGCGCAAAAAAGAAACAGGCGCGGAAGTAAAAATATCGGGCAAAGCGGCAAAGACCGCCGAAACAAAACTTGCCTTCAAAACCTGCGCCGAATGGATAGCTCTTGCCTTTGTACCATCCAGCCTGCTGCTGGGCGTGACCATTTACATCACAACAGACATCATGTCGGTACCCATGATATGGGTTCTGCCCTTGTGCCTTTACCTGCTGACCTTCATCGTAGCGTTTTCTAAAAAAACTATTTTTCCTGCCAATACATTTCAGGATCTGTTGCCTGCTGCCGCGCTGGTCGGCGTTATCACCATTTGCATTGTGCGCATGTCATGGTTGACACAATGGGCAGGCATGGTTTTTTACCTTATCATCTTTACAATTGCGGCGCTCGCCTGCCACAACCGCCTGGCGGCTCTGCGCCCGCTCGACAACCAAAGCCGCCATCTGACTGCTTTTTACCTGATGATGTCGATTGGCGGCGCTTTGGGCGGCGTTTTCAATGCATTCATCGTGCCCGCCGTTGCCGACCGCCTGATTGAATTTCCGCTGCTTCTGGTTGGGGCGCTTTTGCTACACCCTTCTTTCCGTGCGACGACCACTGCCGGGCTTGTGACACTCTGCGCAATCATTTTGACCGTGTTCACAATGCCCACCACGCCTTCGCAATTACCCGTCAGCAACATCCAGCTTATTGATACTGTGTTTTTCTCGGCAGGCGCATTAATGATCATGTTCGGCCTGTTCAGCAAGACGCGTAAATACCTGCGCACGGATAATGTGATTGCAGCAGCCGCAATCTTTCTGCTGCTGGGACAATTTGTTCAACAACGGCAGGATGTCATTTTCAGCCACCGCAATTTTTATGGCACCGTGCGCGTGTTTGACCGCGACACCATTCAGGAAAATGGCGACCGGATGACAGCACGTTTGCTGTATCATGGAACCACAACGCACGGCGTGCAAAACATCACCAATGCCGAAACCCAGAAAATTCCTACATCTTATTATACCCAGCCCGGCCCGCTGGGCGATGTTTTCACAACTTTTAACCCGAAAAAAGTTGCAGGCATAGGCCTTGGTGCCGGTGTCATCAACTGTTATGCCGCACCGGATCGTGTCTTCACATTTTTCGAAATCGACCCTGCCATTGTCAACGTTGCGCATAAGCAATTCAGCTTCCTCAGCACCTGCGTCTCTGCTGAACCACCGCAGATTATTATCGGAGACGGCAGGCTTGAGCTTTCCAAACTTGATAATCAGAAATTCGACCTGATTATTCTGGATGCTTTTTCATCTGATGCGGTTCCTGTGCATCTAATGACGCTCGAAGCAATTGAAGAATATCTTGAAAAACTGACACCCGAAGGCGTGATCGCTTTCCATCTGTCAAACCGTTATTTCATCCTTGAAGACCGCCTTGCCGCAACAGCCGAAAAACTAGGCCTTAACCACAGCTACCGCCTGGATTACGACTTCAGGAACGCCGGCGGAGAAGAACAGTTCAGATACGCAAGCAAATGGCTTGTGATGTCACGCACAGATGTGACGGGACTACACGCCTTGAACGCTGACTGGATGAAACTGCGCGCATCAAACGAAAAAATATGGACAGACGATTTCTCTGACTTGATTGGCGCTATGTACTCAGGGAACCCGGCCAAAAATCATACAGAAGCAAAAAAACAACAATTGCCGGTTAATCCGGAACCGACGCCACAAGAATAAGGTATCGCCCCATGACCAGCGACATAAAATCATCCGCATCCGGCTTGGCCGCGCTTGTCATTTTCAGCGTCACGCTATTTTTATCGGCATCAATGATGTTTGCCATACAGCCCATGACTGGCAAAATGCTGCTGCCTCTTGTGGGAGGAACGCCTGCCGGCTGGATTGTCGCCATGGCCTTCTTCCAGATCATGCTTCTGGGCGGCTATTTACTGGCCCATGTTTTCTCGAAACTTTCCGCGCGCGGACATGCCGTCGGCTATCTCACGGCTCTTGGCATCGGCCTTGTTTCGCTCCCTCTCAGCCTGACAGAACATGCCGGCCGTATTGCATCAACCACGCCTGCGCCTCATGATATTTTTATCGTACTGACTTTTGCGCTGGCTTTGCCCTTTATCGCTATTTCGGCTACGTCCTCCACCATTCAACGATTATTCACAACCACCAGCCATAAATCCGCCGCAGACCCATATTTCCTTTATGTTGCCAGCAACATCGGCAGCTTTTGCGGATTGCTTTTGTACCCGACAGTGATTGAACCGCATTTATCGCTGTCCGCACAAAGCAAATACCTGACATTTTTTTATATTGGCCTGATTGGCTTTGCCCTGATCTGCCTTTTCCTATCAGGCAAAGAGAAAAAAACGGCACAGCACAAAGAACATATAAATACCGCGCCGACAACATATCGCCACTACCTGGAATGGATGCTGTTGGCTCTGGTGCCTTCCAGTCTTTTGCTGGGCGTGACATTCCACATTACGACAGACATCATGTCCATACCCATGATGTGGGTTTTGCCTTTAGCGCTTTATCTGCTGACTTTTGTCATCGCTTTCAGCAAAAAACCGGTAATTCCCCTATGGCTGGCACAGGGCCTGCACCCGTGGGCCGTATTTTTTACCATTGTTCTGGCTGGTATTTACAAACTCACATGGCTCAACAACTGGCCCGGCGTTTTCTTTTATCTTATCGTCTTTTTCATCGTTACGCTTAGCTGCCACCTGCAACTGGCCGCACGCCGGCCACTTGATGCCAACAGCCGCCATCTGACAGGCTTTTATCTTATGATGTCGGTTGGTGGCGCCTTGGGTGGAATATTCAACGCCTTTATTGCGCCTGTTTTCTCGGTGCGCGTTATTGAACTGCCTCTGATGCTGGTTGCCTCATTGCTTTTACTGCCGACAATCAGAAAAAACTCCATACCTTGCTATTTTATTATAGCTGTCCTTTTGCTCTGCGCGGGCATGATGGGGTATAATCCGCCGCAAATACGGATCGAACCCGAAGAAATGCCTGGCATTTCCATGCTGCTCATCATCGGATTAATCTGCATTGCCCTGATCGCCCAAAAATATACCGATGTTTTCAAAACGCCTACGCTTATGTCCCTGACCGCGGTTGCCTTGCTGCTGTCACAGTTCATGATGAGCACAAGCAACATCATGTACAGCAGCCGCAATTTTTACGGCACCATTCGTATATTGGAAAAAACCGTAACAGAAAAAAATCCGTTCAAACAGGACGAGCCACCGCAGGAATTCAAACTGCGCATGCTGGTACATGGCACGACCACGCATGGATTGCAGATATTGGAGCCGGAAGAATACAAGCTGACCCCAACAGCCTATTTCTCCCCCCAAGGCCCTGTTGGAGATCTCTTTAAATCTTTTGAGCCTAAAAACGTGACTGTCGTCGGCCTTGGCGCCGGTGTTATGAATTGTTTTAACGCACCCGACCGCCATTTCACATTCATCGAAATAGACCCTGACATGGTGACCGCGGCGCAGGAATACTTTACCTTCCTGACAGATTGCAAATCCGCTTCTGAACCAAAAATCATCGTTGGCGACGGCAGGATTGAAATTGGCAGGATGCCAGATGCATCTATCGACCTCTTGGTGATCGATGCTTTTTCCTCGGACTCAATCCCGACACATTTGCTCACGCGCGAAGCATTGGAAGAATACCTGCAAAAATTAACACCCGATGGCGTGATGGTATTCCACGTATCAAACAGATATTTCAAACTGGACGGACTTTTCGCATCTCTGGCAGAAACGCTGGGACTGCAAAATAAATATGTTCACAATCCATATTTGTATTACCCCCTGATGACCCCCAGCGTGTGGATTGCCCTTGCCAAACCACATGTCAACCTTGACAAACTTCCTGCAGAAAAACGCTGGCAAAACGTAAAGCCGGGAAAAACGCCTTACTGGACTGACGATTACACAAACATGATGAGCGTTGTCAGCTTCGAAACCCATCTTGCAAACCCCGATAACACAAGCCCTTCTCCATGACACCTGCCGCGAAAATCAAACAGTCTAAATCTGCCGGCGCCGTATTGGCTCTTTTCAGTTTTACCCTGTTTATTTCCGCGGGATTGATGTTTGCGGTGCAGCCCATGATTGGCAAAATGCTGCTGCCTCTGATTGGCGGTACACCTGCTGGCTGGATTGTTACCGTAGCCTTTTTCCAGCTTATGCTGCTTGCCGGCTATTTCTTTGCGTACATCCTCTCTTTGGCAAGGCCGCGCCGGCATGGTTTTCTTTATATCATTGCCCTTTTGACCGGTATCTGGTTTCTTCCCTTGCATCTGGGCGATAACCTAAGCGAAAAGCTGCCGGTTTCCCTTGAAATTTTACGCCTGCTGGCCGTAACTACTGCCGTGCCTTTCATCGCGATATCGGCAACGTCATCAACCATTCAGCGCCTGTTCACCGAAACAGGGCACCCTTCCGCCTCCGATCCTTATTTCCTTTATGCGGCCAGCAATCTGGGCAGCTTCACCGGGCTGTTTGCCTATCCCCTGCTGGCCGAACCCTTGATGGGCATTGCCACCCAAACCTATGTCTGGGCAGGCGGATTTATGACCCTGCTGCTGCTGGCCGCTGCATGCCTGTTTTGCGCCTATACCGTACAAAAAAGTCAACCGGCAGACGGCATAGAAAAAACAGCTGTCGCACACGTTACGCATCAACAGCGGATGATGTGGATTTTGCTGGCATTTATTCCTTCCAGTCTTTTGTCCGGCATTACCACTCATCTTTCGACTGATATTTTTTCAGCGCCCATGATATGGGTTTTGCCGCTAGGCGTTTACCTGATGACATTTGTTATCGCCTTCCGCCGCAAATCCCTCATCGGCCTGCCTGCCCTCGCACGCCTTCATTTACTGACAGTTCCTTTGGTACTGGCATTCTTGATGACGCCAAACCTCATGATACGCCTTTCATGGCCTGCTGTGTCTTTTCATCTTCTTGCTTTTGGAATTGCGGCCTTACTTTGCCACGCACGGCTGGCGCAAATACGCCCTGAAAACAGCCGCAAGCATCTGTCCGAGTTCTACCTGATGATCGCTATCGGCGGTGCCTTGGGCGGCATTTTGAATGCCTTTATCATTCCCTATACGCTTGACAGGCTGATTGAATATCCGCTGTTGATGATTTTATCTTTACTCCTCAATCCCAAAATTCACGATAAAGCGACACAAAAAGGCACGGCATTGATTACAGCCAGCCTGGCCTGCGCCTGCGGGATTTATATCTTTATCAAAACCATATCTCCCGACATTTACGCAAATGCAACAGGTTTGGTAACGCCAAAGACAATAATGGCAGATATTGTTTTTGCCGCAATGTTTATAGCCATGGCATCAAATTTACGTGCCGCATTGGCAGGATGCCTTTCGGTTTTTATGCTGTATGAATTCATATTGCCCAAAAATGTCCTTTTGACTGAACGTAATTTTTTTGGCGTTATTACTATATTTGAAAGACCGCTTCATATCGGGGGAAAAGAATACACAGCCCGTTACATGTACCACGGCACGACTACCCATGGCACGCAGATCATGGAAAAACCCTACAATAAAACCCCCACGACATATTTCACCACATTGGGCCCGCTCGGAAATATATTCCAGCTGTATCAACCAAAAAAAACCGCTGTCCTCGGCCTGGGCGTTGGCACAATGAATTGCTACGCCACGCCAGAAACGGAAATGACGTTCATAGAGATCGACCAAAGCGTTATCGACATCGCGCGCAGCCATTTCACATTTCTTGATGACTGCACGGGCAGAACACCGCCAAAAATAATCTCCGGCGACGGGCGCCTTGAAATGCAGAAACTGGATGAAAAATTCGACCTTATCATCCTTGATGCATTTTCATCAGACACCATTCCCATTCATTTAATGACAACCAATGCACTGGACGAATATCGAAAAAAACTGAACGAAAACGGGATTATTCTGGTGAATATTTCCAACCGTTATTTTAACCTTGCGCCCATTTTAACGCGCAATGCGGCAGAAACCGGCCTTTATACCCGTACACGCCTGCATTATTTCGGCGATGCGGAATGGAACAAGCATCCCTATGCATCCCCCAGCTTCTGGGTTGCCATGGCGCAAAATGACAACACGCTAATGCCTCTGCACGATATGGGCTGGGTAGAGCTGGAAGCCGATAAAAAAATGCGCCCGTGGACGGATGATTACAGCAGCCCCATGCTTATGCTTCATCGTTTTGCGCCCATCGGGATAAAGGGCGCAGCACAAACAGAATAACCGTAAACAAAAGGACACAATGTATCATGCCCAAACGTACCGATATCAAAACCATCGCACTGATCGGCGCAGGCCCTATTGTTATCGGCCAGGCATGTGAATTTGATTATTCCGGCACACAGGCATGCAAAGCATTGCGTGACGAAGGATACCGCGTGATCCTGATTAATTCCAACCCCGCCACCATCATGACCGACCCCGATCTGGCCGATGCGACATACATCGAACCCATCACACCGGAAATTGTCGCCAAGATCCTTGAAAAAGAAAAACCTGATGCGCTGCTCCCCACCATGGGCGGGCAGACGGCTCTTAATACCGCCCTCGCCCTTGCCAAGGATGGCACGCTGGAAAAACTCGGCATTGAATTGATCGGCGCGAACCAACACGCCATCGAACTTGCCGAAGACCGCCAGTTGTTCAAGGAAACCATGGCCAAGCTCGGCCTTGACTGCCCGCGCAGCCGCACGGTCAATACATTTGGCGAAGCCATGGACAGTCTGGAATTTGTCGGCCTGCCCGCCATTATCCGCCCGTCATTCACATTGGGCGGCACCGGCGGCGGCATTGCCTATAACAGCGAAGAGTATGAAAACATCGTACGCTCCGGACTTGCCGCATCGCCCGTCAAACAGATTTTGGTCGAAGAATCCGTTTTGGGATGGAAAGAATATGAAATGGAAGTGGTGCGTGACAAAGCCGACAATTGCATCATCATTTGTTCGATCGAAAATATCGACCCCATGGGCATTCATACAGGCGACAGCGTCACGGTCGCGCCCGCATTGACCTTGACCGATAAAGAATACCAGATCATGCGCAATGCATCGTTGGCCGTTTTGCGCGGCATTGGTATTGAAACCGGCGGATCAAACGTGCAATTCGCGGCCAACCCCGCCGATGGCCGCCTTGTGGTCATTGAAATGAACCCGCGGGTCAGCCGCTCTTCCGCCCTTGCGTCCAAAGCCACGGGTTTTCCGATTGCAAAAGTCGCCGCGAAACTGGCGGTTGGCTATACGCTGGACGAATTGCAAAACGACATCACGGGCAGCACGCCGGCGTCTTTTGAACCTGCCATCGACTATGTCGTCACAAAAATGCCGCGTTTCAGTTTTGAAAAATTCCGCGGCAGCGAAGAGCGCCTATCTACCTCTATGAAATCGATGGGCGAAGTCATGTCGATGGGCCGCAGTTTTGAGGAGTCATTCCAAAAAGCATTGTGCTCGATGGAAACCGGCCTTGTCGGCTTGCGTGAAATGGATCTTGCGCCCGCGGGCGAAGCATTCCACCCGCAGCATGTTCTGGCGGCATTGTCCCAACCGCGCCCCGACCGCCTGCTGGTGATTGCGCAGGCCTACCGCCACGGGTTCAGCACCGAAGAAATTCACGACCACTGCAAATTCGACCCGTGGTTTTTGGAAAAAATCAAAGCCCTCGTCACCGAAGAAGAACGCATCCGCGCAGAAGGCCTGCCCAAATCGCACAGCGAATGGATTGCCGTAAAACAATTGGGCTTTTCCGACGCGCGCCTTGCGCAATTAACAGGCAAGAAAACCGCCGATGTCACACGCCTGCGGCACAAGGCGGACGCCATGCCGGTTTTCAAACGCGTGGACAGCTGCGCCGGTGAATTTCCGTCAAACACGTCGTATATGTATTCAACATACGAAACCGACCATAGCCTGAGCGATGAATGCGCGCCAACAGACCGCAAAAAAGTCATCATCATCGGGTCCGGCCCCAACCGTATCGGCCAAGGGATCGAGTTTGATTATTGCTGCGTGCATGCTTCTTTTGCCTTACGTGAAAAAGGCATTGAAAGCATCATGGTCAATTGCAACCCCGAAACCGTATCGACAGATTACGACACGTCCGACCGTTTGTATTTCGAACCGATTACGGCGGAAAAAGTCCTCGACATCATTCATGCCGAGCAGAAAAACGGCGAAGTACTGGGCGTGATCGTGCAGCTGGGCGGACAAACGCCGCTGAAACTGTGCAAGGATATCGAGAATGCGGGCGTACGCATCCTCGGCTCCAGCCCCGATACCATCGACCTTGCCGAAGACCGCGAACGTTTTTCCAAACTGCTGCACAAAGCACGTTTGAAACAGCCGCAAAACGGGCTTGCCCGCAGCGCGGCGGAGGCAGAAAAAATCGCGCAGGAAATTGGCTATCCTATTGTCATCCGCCCCTCCTATGTACTTGGCGGGCGCGGCATGGAAATTGTGCATGACACCGCAGCCCTGCGCCGCTATATCAATACCGCGGTCGAGGTATCCGGAGATGCACCTGTATTGATCGACAAATATCTGCAAAACTGCATCGAAGTAGATGTCGATGCTCTGTGTGATGGCAAAGAAGTTTTCATCGCCGGCGTAATGGAACATATCGAGGAAGCCGGCATTCATTCCGGCGACAGCACCTGTTCCCTGCCGCCACATTCGCTGCGCCCTGAAATTGTGGTTGACCTGATGGATCAGGCCATCACGCTGGCCAAGGCGCTTGGCGTTGTCGGCCTCATGAATGTACAATTCGCCGTGCAGCAAAGCCGCGACCCTGCCAATCTGGATGCTTATGAGATTTTCGTGATCGAAGTAAACCCGCGTGCATCACGCACCGTGCCCTTCGTCGCCAAGGCAACCGGCATGGGCGTTATCAAAGCCGCCACACGTTTGATGACCGGCGAAAAAATCAGCGCCCTGATTGCCGAAGGAATCCTGCACCACCGCAAATACGAACACGTGGCGGTCAAGGCGCCTGTCTTTCCCTTTGACCGTTTCCCCAAAGTGGATGCGGTTTTGGGCCCCGAAATGCGATCAACCGGCGAAGTCATGGGTATTGACCGCGATTTCCGCCGTGCATTTGCCAAGGCACGCATTGGTGCGGGCACAAAATTGCCCCTGTCCGGCACGGTTTTTATCTCGGTACGTGATTCTGATAAAAACGTGATTATCCCCCTTGCCGCGCGTCTGGCTGATATGGGTTTTCATATTGTTGCCACCAGCGGGACTGCAAGGCATTTGGTAGAAGCCGGTATTCGCGCCCGCAAAGTCAATAAAGTCCATGAAGGTCAACCACATATCATTGACGCCATGATTAACCGCGATATTGCCCTGATGCTGAATACAACAGACGGGCCGCAGGCGGTTGCCGATGACTTTAACTTGCGCCGCGCCGCATTACAGAATAAGATTCCCTACTATACGACGATTTCCGGTGCAAAGGCGGCTGTGGATGCCATAGCCGCGCTGAGGCAATCGGGGCCGTTCGATGTCAAATCGCTGCAGGAATACCTCGCCGCGGCTTGATAACAACAAAAGAAAAAGACTTCAATCAACACATGAAACCAAACCAACGCACTGCCACGCTGTTTTCTTTCTAATGCCGCTGCTGCCGCAGCCGCGGCATTTGTAGTACAGGCATGAACAAAGAAACCGGAACGGGCAGCGCGTATTGCGCATATTTTAAAAAGCGTATTTTTAAAAGCATGCGCCACCAACAAGGATGATAAATGACATGACGACCAAACTCCCCATCACCGCCGAAGGCTATGCGAGACTTGAGGAGGAAATCAAGCATCTCAAAAGCGTTGAACGCCCCGCGGTGATCGAGGCGATTGCAGAAGCACGTTCTCACGGCGATTTGTCTGAAAACGCTGAATATGCCGCCGCGCGCGAACGCCAAAGTTTTATCGAAGGCCGCATCGCCGATCTGGAAAGCCGTCTGTCGCTGGCCGATATTATCGACCCCAGCAAATTCAGCGACAACGTCGTGCGCTTTGGCGCATGGGTAAAAGTCGTGGACGAAGAAACCGACCTGGAACAAAAATTCCAGATCGTTGGCGAATACGAAGCAGACATTGAAAAAGGCCTGCTGGCCCTGACCGCGCCCCTGCCCCGCGCCCTGATCGGCAAACAGGTAGGCGACAGCGTAGAAGTCCAAACACCAAAAGGCCCCCGCGCTTACGAAGTGCTGGAAGTCAAATACGGTTAAGCTTTATATGATTAAAACAAAAAAACAGCCCGCATATCCTGCGGGCTGTTTTTTATGCGCGGCATTTATTACTTGCGCAAACTCGCGATATTTTTACTTGCGCAAATTCGCAATGTCGCGCCGCATATCGTCCAGATCTTTTTTCATTTCAAGCAGCAGCGCCATTTCTTCGTTATGGTCCTGATGCGCCAGCGTATCGCCGTCCTGATCGTGCAGGATGCTCATGGCATCCACGATAATACCGATAAACAGGTTCAGGATGGCAAAGGACGCCACGGTGATGAATGATACAAAAAACATCCATGCCATGGGATAAATGGCCAACGTATCTTCGGCAATATCCTGCCAGCCCTCGAGCGTCATGATCTGGAACAAGGTGAACATCGAATTGCCGATGTCGCCGAAATATTTCTGCATCGCAGGGTCGGGATTGCTGCCGAATGTTTGCGTTGTCATGACCGCGCAGACATAAAAAATAACCATCAAGATCGACATAACCGACGCCATGCCCGGGATAGCGGCAAGCAAGGCGGAGACAACGCGGCGCAAACTGGGCACAGTGGAAATAAGGCGCATCACGCGCAGCACGCGCAACGTACGCAAAACGGCAAAGGGCCCGCTGGCCGGTATGAGCGAAATGCCGACAATTATAAAGTCGAAAATATTCCAGCCGTTTTTAAAAAACCGCCCGCCCTGCGCGAAGATTTTCAGCAAAAGCTCGGCAACAAAAACGCCAAGAATAGCGTGATCCAAAGCGCGGATCCATCCGCCATGCACGGCCATAATGCTCTCGCTGGTTTCAAGCCCCAGCGTAACCGCATTCAAAAGGATAAGGGCGGTAATGCCCTTAACAAACCATTTTGCAGTCACCATCTGGTCGATGCGTGACCGCCATGCATGAATGCTCATATCAACAGATCTCCGCGCCTCTTGATTATGCTGCGCCTGTTGTTCCGGCCTTATTCAATATCGACAGGAACGCCGGGCTTATGCTTGGCAACGCGAATACCCAATGCGGATTTGATGTGGCTGACGTTGGGCGCGGTTGTCAGGTGCGATGTCAGGAATTTTTGATAAGCATCCCAGTCTTCGGCAACGATTTTAAGGATGTAATCCGCTTCGCCCGAAACCAGATAGCATTCGCGCACCAAAGGCCAGCCGCGCACCAGATCTTCGAATTTTTTCAGATCGGTTTCCGCCTGATTGGAAAGCCCCACCTGCGCAAATACCGTTACGCCAAAGCCCAGCGAATTTGAATCGATATCCGCGTGATACCCTTTGATAACCCCCGCTTCTTCCAAAGCACGCACACGGCGCAGGCACGGCGGCGCGGAAATGCCCGCGCGTTCAGCCAGCTCAACGTTCGTCATGCGTCCGTTGTCTTGAAGATCATGAAGAATTTTGCGGTCAATACGGTCCAGTTTTACTTTGGGCATGAGGGGGCACCTGAAAAGGGTTAGAATCAAACTCTACAATGTAATAATATTATCATAATTTTGTTTCAATGGAAATAATGCGCCCCTGAAACTTTAAAAATATTTCATGAGGCGGTTTGTCAAAACGCGGTAAAAGGCTATACTCGCCCCTGAAATCACATTGAAATTTAGGGAAATTCAGGAGCTTGAATTGACAGAACGCCCCCCGACATGCTGGGTCGTTACCGAAGGCATCGCCGGCACGGAAAACCAGTGCATTGGCGTGGCGGAAGCCATGGGGCTGGCGCCCGTTGTCAAACGGGTCAATTTACGTTTTCCATGGCGGCAGCTGAGCCCTTGGCTGCGTATGGGGCACAGTTTTGCACTCGCCAGCGGCAGCGACGCCATTGCCGCGCCATGGCCCGATATTGCGCTGGTCAGCGGGCGCAAGGCCGTGGGCATCGGCCTAGACATCAAAAAACGCAGCGGCGGCAAAACCGCGCTTGTCCAAATTCAGGACCCCAAATTGCCCGCCGCACACTTTGACATCGTCATCGTGCCGCAACATGACGACCTGCGCGGTGACAATGTTTTTGTGACCACGGCGGGCCTGCACCGCGTCACGCCGGAAAAATTATCGCAGGCACGGGCGGATTGGGCGTGCAAACTGGCCGCCCTGCCCCTGCCGCGCGTGGCCGTGATGATTGGCGGCAACAGCCGTGCGCATAAAATGACCACGGCGGCAGCAGAAAAACTGGCGCAGAACCTGCAAAAACTCGCCGCCACCGGCGCGGGATTGATGATAACCGCTTCACGCCGCACGGGCGCGGAAAACACCCGCCTGCTGCGCGAAAAAGTCACCGGCAAAAACGTTTTTTTCTGGGACGGGCAAGGCGAAAACCCGTATTTTGGCTTTCTGGCTCTCGCGGATTATATCATTGTGACGGAAGACAGCGTTTCCATGACGTCGGAGGCGATTTCAACCGGCAAGCCCGTGTATATCGCGGCACTTGAAGGCGGCGCGCGCCGGCTGGATAATTTCCACCGTCTGCTGCGCGAACAGGGATATACCCGCGTCTTTGACGGCACGCTGGATACATGGCATTACGAACCCCCGCGCGACACGCAAAAAGCCGCGGCGCATATAGCGCAAAAACTGGGGCTGGATTTAAACGGTATTTGAATTAAAAAACAGACAAACAAAGAAGGAAAAAACAATGTCCAAAACACATCGCACCAAAGTGCTGATCATCGGCTCCGGCCCCGCCGGATACACCGCCGCCATTTACACGGCGCGCGCCAACCTGAAACCGCTGTTGGTTGCGGGCATGCAGCCGGGCGGACAGATGACCATCACCAACGATGTTGAAAACTTCCCCGGCTTTGCCGCGCCTATCCAGGGCCCGTGGTTGATGGAACAGATGAAAGAACAAGCCGAACACGTCGGCACCGAAATGATCCACGACATCATCACCAGCGTGGATTTGAACAGCAACCCGAAAAAAGCCATCGGCGACAGCGGCGATACATATCTGGCCGATGCCGTGATTATTGCCACGGGTGCGCAGGCAAAATGGCTCGGCCTGCCGTCCGAAGAACAATATAAAGGCAAAGGCGTTTCCGCCTGCGCCACCTGCGACGGTTTCTTTTACCGCGGCAAAGAAGTCATCGTTGTCGGCGGCGGCAATTCCGCCGTGGAAGAAGCGCTGTTCCTCACCAACTTCGCCACCAAAGTCACCGTCATTCACCGCCGCGACAGCTTCCGCGCCGAAAAAATCATGCAAGACCGCCTGTTCAACCACCCGAAGATTGAAGTCATCTGGGACAGCGCACTCGAAGAAGTCACGGGCGACGGCATGGGCGTAACCGGCGCGAAAATCAAAAACCTCAAAACCGGCGCCACGACCGATATGAAAGTTGATGGCATTTTTGTGGCGATCGGCCATAAACCTTCGACCGATCTGTTTAAAGGACAAGTCACGATTGACGCCGACGGTTACATCACCACCAAACCGGACAGCACCGAAACCAATATCCCCGGCGTATTCGCGGCGGGCGA
>JAVEWI010000263.1:0-3310 GCA_034004625.1 Bdellovibrionales bacterium | reverse complement strand
GACGGTAATAAAGTCCGTTTGTATTATGCGGTTGGTGCAAACCTGACCAGCGCCCAGACGTATCGCAAGGATGCGGGCGCTATTGATGTCGTCAATATTACCAATACTTCGTTGGTGACGCCGCAAGGATCCGCCCACTTCGTTGTTTTCAGTGTAGGAGACGACCGCCGTGGCGGTGTTAGCCGTTATGGGCAGACATACCTTCCTTGTTCTGCCCCGACAGCTGCTGCGGATGCAATCAACTGCCATACGTCCACAACCAGTCCGCACAACCGTGCCATATACAGAATGGCAGATCATAGTGATTCTGGCACAACGCAGCATTACGATGACTTCATGCGTTACTATGCGTCGGTGGAGACTCCGCTGTGGCGTGTAAGCGGAGCAAGCGGCATTGATATCGTGGATCTGGTGGACGTTGGTTCTGGCTCTGGCTCCGGCGGCCGCGTGGGGATTGGCGTCAGCGCGCCTGCGACAGACTTGCATGTGAGCGGTAACGTGCGTATCCATGGCGATGACTCGCTGATGGCGAACCAGCTTTGTAATGAAAATGGCCTTGATTGTTTTAGCGCTGATGCGATTGGCGGAGATAACGACAACCCGGCAACGGCTAAATTGCAATGTAATAACCCTGCGCATCCTAAATATGACCCGGCCAGGAGCTTTGTGGTCGGCTATGAAAATGGCGAGGCGGTTTGCGGCACCGGCCAGACAGAGGCGCGCTGCGAACATGGGAAGGTTTTGCGCGGCGTGACGCCGCAGGGCGGCCTTGATTGTGTAGCGGTTACCGGATGTCCCGCACGCGCGGTCAATATGTGCGAAGTGAATGGTACATGGCAGCAAATTTTTATTCCGTCGGGAATTAGCGGCCAGACTTTTTCCTCGGGCATTTTTGGGGCTTCTTTTTATCGCAACTTCGTTTGCCAAAACGGTGCATGGACGCAAACGGCCTCAGGTGGCTCTTGCGACTGCACAGCGGTGACTAACCAAATTATAGAACGCAACTGCAACACTTATTTTGGCGGCCCTGTTGATGGATGGGAAGGCGTGATAAGAGAGACCTTCTCCCGTGCCTGCCCATCTGGCGCCACATCATCGACGCAGGATCGGTCTGCATGCGTATGCGTCAGCCGCCCTGGTGCGCCTGAAAACCGCACATGCCAGCAGTCTCCGTTTAACTATCCTGCGGGTTATGCCTGCCCTTCGGGTCAATCTCCCAAGCGCGTGCGTAATTGGAACTGTACCGGGACACAATCGGGTTCTTATGGGGCTTATTCTGCGGTTGCGGGTTCGGATTGCTGTACTTGTACTTCCGGTGTGCGCTCTACGCGTAACGTTGCCTGTGATACGGGTTTTACCGGTACCAAAGAACAAGAGAGCTTTACCACCTGCCCGGGCAGCACCGCTTGGGCGGATACGGGGGTTAATACCTGTTCGTGCAATAGTGCCTTGTTTGAAAGCCGCACAGATGGTTGCCCTGATGTTGCCGGCCAGGCCCAGTACGGGGTTATTGAACGCCGCCGGAACTGGAACTGCGCAGCTTCTCCCGCGGGTTGGGGTGATTGGTTTGTCATCAATAACAACTGCGGCCCGCAGTCTCAGCAGTGGTCACCAAAAACGGCGGGCCACGGGCCTTATGGCGTCGCGCTGAGCTATACTGCAGGTGCTTCTTGCAACAACATTAACCAAGAAGCCGCGTGCTCTTACCCTGCAACGGGTGGTTATACGCACTATGACTCTTGCCGCTGCGAATAAGCGGCAGGGCTTTGGTACGGGTTGATTGATGGTAGTTTCGGCGGCGTAAGGTTTACGTGGATCAGGCTTTGAACCAGCTGCCCAGAATATCCAGATAAATATCGGCGAGCGCGTGCATGTCGGAAACGGCCACGCGCTCGTCCGTTTTATGCATGGTATCGCCCACAATGCCGAATTCGATCACGGGGCAATAGTTTTTGATATAGCGCGCATCGGATGTGCCGCCGGATGTGCTGAGCTCCGGCGTGCGGCCCGTATGTTTGCGGATGCTGTCCACGATAATGTTCGAATCCGCGCCGGGGGTGGTGTAAAAACTCTCCCCGCCCACGGTTACGCGCAGGTGATAGGCAATGGCTGCGGCATCCAGCGTTTCGCGGATTTTTTCTTCGAGCTTTTTGCCGTCCCATTGGTCGTTGAAGCGGATATTGAACACCGCCTTGGCCCGCGCGGGGATGACGTTGGTCGCGCTGTTGCCGATGTCGATATTGACGATTTCAAGATTGGACGGCTGGAAATGCGCATTGCCGTCATCCAGTTTCAAGGCATCAAGGGCGGAGAGCAGCTTGACCAGCTTCGGCACCGGATTATCCGCCAGATGCGGATAGGCCACGTGGCCTTGTTTGCCTTCCACGGTTAAATAACCGCTCATGGTGCCGCGGCGGCCGATTTTGATCATATCGCCGAGTTTTTCACGCGACGTGGGTTCGCCCACGAGGCAGAAATCGATTTTCTCGCCGCGCTCTTCCAGCCATTTCAGCATTTTGGGCGTGCCGTTGATGGACGGGCCTTCTTCATCGCCGGTGATGAGAAAGCTGATTGATCCTTGCGGCGGGCGTTCCTGAATAAACCGCAACATGGCGGAGACAAAACAGGCAATCGGCCCCTTCATGTCCGCCGCGCCGCGGCCGCAGACGTAGCCATCGCGCACTTCGCCGCCAAAGGGGTCAAAGCTCCAGTCATCGCGGTTGCCCACGGGCACAACGTCTGTATGCCCGGCAAAACAGAAATGCGGCGCCGCTGTGCCCAGCCGTGCGTAAAGGTTATCGACGTCCGGCGTATCCACGTCCGAAAATTTTAAACGGTGGCAGGTAAAACCTGCGCCCGTCAGGATGCCTTCAAGATAGTCAAGCGCGCCGCCCTCTGCCGGTGTGACGCTGGGGCAGCGCAGCAGCGCTTGCAAAATGCCAACAGGGTCGTGGGTCGGGGCGGCGGTCATGATTATTCTCTCAAAAGATCGTTGATGGATGTTTTGCTGCGGGTTTTTTCATCCACGCGTTTAACGATGACAGCGCAGTAAAGGCTCGGCCCCGGCGTGCCGTCCGGCAGCGGTTTGCCCGGCAATGCGCCCGGCACGACAACGGAATAGGCAGGTACGCGGCCCATGAATGTTTCGCCCGTTGCGCGGTCGATGATTTTGGTGGATGCGCCCAGGTAAACGCCCATGGAAAGAGCGGCGCCTTCTTCTACAATCACGCCTTCGGCAACTTCCGACCTCGCGCCGATAAAGCACTTGTCTTCGATCATCACGGGGCCGGCCTGCAAGATCGGAAGAGCA
>JAVEWI010000262.1:0-3324 GCA_034004625.1 Bdellovibrionales bacterium | reverse complement strand
GATCTGAAATTGCCCAAAGGTGTTACACCGACGACCGAAGGCAACTTCACCATCATCACCGTTGTGGCGCCCACCGCCATGAAGGCTGAAGCAGAAGCTCCGGCTGCTGCGCCTGCTGCTGCTGCTCCTGCGGCACCGGCGAAGAAGTAATCTTCAGGCAAGGGGCGGTAAGCGGATATGTGGCTGTTTGTCGGATTAGGCAATCCTGGCCCCAAGTATCAGCATAACCGTCACAATATCGGATTTATGGCGATGGACGTTTTCGTCCGTCGCCATAATTTTTCCGACTGGTCGAAGAAGTTTCAGGGAGAGCTTTCAACCGGCACGCTGGAAGGGGAAAAGGTCATTGCGCTGAAACCGCAAACCTTTATGAACCTGTCCGGGCAATCGGTGCAGGCCGCCGCTGCGTTTTACAAGATCAAGCCTGAAAACGTGGTGGTGTTTTACGACGAACTGGATTTATTGCCCGGCAAGCTGCGCGTGAAAAAAGCAGGCGGCAGCGGCGGGCATAACGGCATCAAGTCTATCGACAGCCATCTGGGGCAGGATTATTGGCGCGTGCGTCTGGGTATTGGTCACCCCGGCGATAAAAACATGGTCAGTAATTATGTTCTGGGCGATTTTGCCAAGGCGGATGACGCGTGGCTGGATCCCATGCTGGATGCGCTGGCCGACCACGCGCCGCGTATTGCCGCAGGCGATATGGACGGATATATGAGCAAGGTGGCGCAAAGTTTGCAGCCGCCGCGAGAGAACAAGCAAAAGCCTGAAGATCAGGATAAAAAGAAAGCACAGAAGGAATAAAATCATGGGTTTCAATTGCGGTATCGTCGGGCTTCCGAACGTGGGTAAATCCACGCTGTTCAACGCGTTGACGGCGACGGCGGCGGCGCAGGCGGCGAATTATCCTTTCTGCACGATTGAACCCAACGTAGGCCGTGTCGCGGTGCCGGATGTACGACTGGATACCATTGCCAAAATCGGCAAGTCCCAAAGTATTGTTCCGACCCAGCTGGAATTTGTGGATATCGCAGGGCTTGTTCGCGGTGCGTCCAAAGGCGAGGGACTGGGCAACCAGTTTTTAGCCAACATCCGCGAAACCGATGCGGTTTTGCATGTGCTGCGCTGTTTTGAAGATGAAAACGTCACCCACGTCGAAGGCGGTGTAGATCCCATCCGCGACAAGGAAATCATCGATACGGAATTGATGATTGCAGACATGGAAAGCCTTGAAAAACGTGTCGAGCCCTTGCGTAAAAAAGCCAAAGGCGGCGACAAGGATTCTGCATTGCAGGTCGAAGTTATCGAACGCTGCCTGGTCGAACTGCGTGATGGCCGTCCCGCGCGTATCGTGAAGCGCGATAACGAAGATCAGGAACGCGCTTTCCAGCAATTGCAATTGCTGACCTCCAAGCCTGTTCTTTACATCTGCAACGTGCTGGAAAATGACGTTGAAAAGGGCAATAAACATACCGAGCGCGTTGCCGAAATGGCAAAGGCCGAGGGGGCGGGACATGTGCTGATCTGCGCGGCGATCGAAGCGGAAATTGCACAGCTGGGCAGTGACGAAGAGAAAATGGAATTCCTGTCCACCATGGGGCTGGACGAACCCGGCCTTAACCGCGTGATCCGCGCTGGCTATCAATTGCTCGGCCTTATCACGTTCTTTACCGTGGGCCCGAAAGAAGCGCGTGCATGGACGGTACGCAAACTGTCCAAGGCACCGCAGGCCGCGGGCGTGATCCACACCGATTTCGAACGTGGTTTCATCCGTGCCGAAACCATCGACTTCAACGATTTCGTGAATCTGGGCGGTGAAGGCGCTGCGAAAGAAGCGGGCAAGATGCGTTCGGAAGGCAAAGAATACGTCGTGAAAGACGGCGACATCATGCTGTTCCGCTTTAACGTGTAATCTGTTTGGGTGATGCAATTTAAGGTTGTTTTTGGTTTTTATCGCCGTTAAGCTGGAAATATCAGTTTAACGGGAGAAAACCATGAACCTGCCAGTCAAAGCCGCCGAACGTGTGCGCAATGCGCTGAAACGTTTTCAGCCTATTATTCAATCGGCCAAAAGCCGTGATGTGAATGAATCCGACACCGTTGTGATTGTGACGGATATGCTGGAATATATTTTCGGCTACGACAAATATACCGAAATAACGTCCGAACACGCCATTCGCGGCACATTTTGCGATCTGGCTGTAAAGCTGGACGGTAATGTGGCTTTCCTTGCCGAAATCAAGGCCATCGGGCTTGAGCTGAAAGAACAACATATCAAGCAAGCCGTCGATTACGCCGCCAATCAGGGCGTTGAATGGGTATGTCTGACCAATGGTGATGAATGGCGGGTCTATAAGCTGAGCTTTGGCAAGCCTATCAATTCCGAACTGGTTGTACGCTTTAATTTGCTGGCCCTTAACAGCAAGAACGCGGCCGATATTGACATGCTGGGGCTTTTGGCAAAAGAGGGCTGGCAAAAAGCAAGGCTGGAACAACATCACAGCGTGCAGCAGATTGTAAACAAATTCACGATTGGCGCGGTCTTGTTATCCGAGCCGGTTGTTTCGGTTGTACGCCGTGAATTGCGCCGTTTGTCGGCGGCGGTTAAGGTGGATGATGACGAAATAAAACGTTATTTGAAAAACGATGTCATCAAGCGCGAAGTGCTGGAAGGCGACAAAGCCGTTGTCGCACGCAAACAAGTCGCCAAGGCCGAGAAAAAAGCGCTGCGTAAAGCACGCGAAAATTCACCCGCAGGCAAAATTCCCGCGAATGAAACAGAAGATCAGGAACAGGAAGTGCTTCAGCAAAACGCCGGTCTTTGATTTTCCGGTGTGAGGCATAAATTACCGCTTCGGCGTGCCGTTGCCGGCGGCCTGTTTTTTCTGCGGGGTGGCGGACGGCACCATGACATGGGGTTTGCCGTTGTATTCATAGGCGGCGTCGATATGGCCGCGCATGATTTTTTCTACCTGCGCAATTTCATCCGCACCGCGCACCGGCCACATGCTCAGCGCACTTTTCCACGCGCCAGAAAGGCCGGATGTTTCTTGCCGTGCGCCTGTTTGTTTGTTGATCTCCAGCATATAGGCGGGGCCGGAGAGGGGGCCGTGCGTGTCTTTGTCAGATGTATACATCACGGCGAAATGCGTGTCCTTGTCTTCGATAGAAAGCCAGCCCTTGCTGCCCAGAAAAAAACTGCGCCCGATTTCGACATGGGCGCCTTTGTGATCGCGCAGGGCTTGCAGCTTGTCTGTAATATTCATGATGTTCCTCTGTAAGGGGTCTATCATGCGGGGTGTTTTTGTTTATGTCAATTTTTGG
>JAVEWI010000261.1:0-3332 GCA_034004625.1 Bdellovibrionales bacterium | reverse complement strand
GCGCGGCGCGAAAGTGCGCCTGTTGCGTGACGATGTCGTCATCCACGAAGGCACGCTTAAAACCCTGCGCCGCTTCAAAGACGAAGTCAAAGAAGTGCAAAAGGGTTACGAATGCGGTATGGCCTTTGATAACTACGAAGACATCAAGGACGGCGATATGATCGAGGCATTCGAGATCGAAACCTCTGCCCGTACGCTGGAGGGCGGCGCCGCGTAAGCACGCCGTACGAAACCCGCGATGAGAAACCGTTCCAAATCAGGCAAGAATGCCGGTATGCAACAACCGCCCGGGCAGCGCCAGCTGCGCGTGGCGGAGCGCATCCGGCATATCCTGTCCGATGTGATGCGTCAGGGTGGCCTGCGTGATCCGGATTTGCAAAACACCGGTATGATTACGGTTACGGCGGTCGATATTGGCCCCGACCTGCAACATGCCGCGGTTTACGTCATGCCGCTGGGCGGTGAAAATGCCAAAACCATCGTGGAAGCGCTGAACCGCGCTTCCGGTTTTTTCCGCAGCGAATTGGCGCATGAACTTGATTTGCGCTATACGCCTAAAATTACGTTCAAAATCGACCGCAGTTTTGACGAAGCCGCACATATCGACAAATTGCTGGGTCGTTACGAAGTCCGCAAGGATACGGCGCCGGAAACGGACGATATGGAAGATGATGATCTTGACGAGGATTTTGACGAAGAACGCGAAGACGATCAGGACGAAAACGAAGAAAGCGATGCGTCTGACCGCCGCGCCTGATCTGCCCTGCCCTCTATAAAAATTCTGAAAAACAAAAATGGCACGTAATAAAAAAGGCGTTCCCGTTCACGGGTGGCTTAATCTTGATAAACCATTGGGATTGACATCGACGCAGGCGATTGGCCGCGTGCGCCGTTTGACCAATGCCCAAAAACTCGGCCATGCCGGTACGCTCGACCCCCTCGCCACGGGCATCCTGCCCATCGCGCTGGGCGAAGCGACCAAGACTATTCCCTATGCGCAGGACGCCGACAAAGTTTACCGTTTTACGGTTTTATGGGGCGCCGCCACCAATACGGACGACAAAGAAGGCGAGGTCATCGCCACATCCGATAAACGCCCCACCCGCGCGGAAATCGAGGCGCTGATTCCCCGCTTTACCGGCGATATCATGCAAACGCCGCCGCAATTTTCAGCCATCAAGCTGGACGGGGAACGCGCCTATGACCTGGCCCGCGCCGGACAGACGGTCGAAATCAAATCCCGCCCCGTCACCGTTTTTGACCTGCAATTGGTCGAAACGACCGAAAACGAGGCCGTTTTTGAAATGGAATGCAGCAAAGGCACCTATGTCCGCGCCATTGCCCGCGATATGGGGCAAATTTTGGGCTGTTTCGGGCACGTCACGGTGCTGCGCCGTCTTGCCGTGGGCGGTTTTACCGAAGAAAACGCGATTTCGCTGGACGTATTCGAGAAAATGATGCAATCTGCGCCCGCTGATCAGGTTCTGCTGCCTGTGGAGACCGTGCTGGACGACATCCCGGCTCTGGCCATGACAGACGCGGAGATCAGCCGGATAAGACAAGGCCAAACGCTGAAGTTTATTTCCCGTCCCGATTACGACCGTTTAACGGCCTGTGGCGTGGACGAAGGAACAGACCTGGTGCTGGCCATTGGGGGTAACAAACCCCTCGCCCTGCTTGAGAAACAGGGGATCGAGCTTCATCCGATCAAAGTATTTAACCTCTGACTTAATGGAGAATGCGATGTCGAATGCTAAAGAACAAAAATCTGAAGTTATCAAAAAATACGCGACCAACGCCAAAGACACGGGTTCGGCCGAAGTACAAGTCGCCCTGCTCACCCACCGCATCAACGCGCTGACCGAGCACATGAAACAACACAAACACGACATGGGCAGCCGCCGTGGTCTGTTGCTGCTGGTTTCCCAGCGCCGCCGCCAGCTGAACTACCTGAAAAACGTAAGCGCCCGCCGCTACGAAGCGCTGATCGAAAGCCTCGGCCTGCGCCGCTAAGTTTTCAGGATACCTGAATAAGAAAAACCCGCTGTGCAAACGGCGGGTTTTTTCTTTTGGTGAAAAACGGGGTTTTTGGCACAATGCCCATACCCTGTTCCGTTAAACACACACCGCCGCAGGAGGCTCCTTTGCCAAAACCCGCCGCACAGAAACCCGATGCCGTCATTTTTGACTGGGACGATACCATTGTCGATACATGGCAAGTGGTGCGCAGCGCCATCAACGCCACGCTGGCGCATTTCGGGCATGATGCATGGACCGAAGACGAAGCCCGCAAGCGCATCGGCCCGCCCGCCCGCGTGCTGTTTACCGGATTATTCGGCGAAGACAAATGGCAGGAAGCCGACAGCGTTTATATAGAAGCCTACAAATCCAACATCACCGCGCATATCCGCCTGCATGACGGCGCGCGTGAAACGCTGGATATGCTGAAAACCGCAGGTATCCCCATGGCGGTGGTCAGCACCAAACGCGGCGGGCTTTTGCGTACCGAAGCCGCGCAGCTGGGACTGGATGGCTATTTCACCAACATGGTAGGTGCAGGCGATGCGCCGCATGACAAACCGCATGCGGATGCTGTTCATTTTGGACTTCAGAATTGCGGCGTAAAACCCTCTAAAAACGTATTATTTGTTGGCGACAGCGTGACGGATATGATCACCGCGGAAAACGCCGGATGCACCGGCATTTTGATTGAAACAAAACCGCCGGCGGAAGAATCCCTCGCCGCGCACCCGCCCGCCTGCCGTGTGCGTAACCATGCCGCGCTGGCAGATTTTCTGAAAAAATCATTCCCGCAAAAAACGCCGCCGCATATCACGCCGCCTGCACTGTAAAGGCGGCCAGACACAGGCAGAGTGAAAAACAGGGCGATCCAAAAGCAGGATCACCCGCCCCGGCTTTGCGGTACCTGTTACTGCATAATACGTATATTGTTTTTTTCGACCGAAGATGCGCGGATGGCCAGTACAACGCTAACGCTTTCCGGATATTGGCAGCTTTCGCAGGCGCGGCCGCGGTTATCCGCTTCGCGCGGCGCCACGGTCGGCTTCACCGATGTATGCCCCACCATGTGAGAGCCTTTGAAACAGGAAACATCCATCTGGTCGGGCGTGCGGCGTACGGTCACGCTGCTGTTGGCAGGCGTGGTATAGCTATGCGCCCCTGCCTGCAACAAACAATGCGCACCGGTCACGCCCGGCGTCATGACGCTGATGGCCTGGTATCGCATGGTCGCGGTTTCTTCTTGCGGCGCGTTTCCAGCGCAGGCCGACAAAACAAAAACGAGTCCTGTCAGCAAGATACATGTTTTAAAT
>JAVEWI010000260.1:0-3339 GCA_034004625.1 Bdellovibrionales bacterium | reverse complement strand
CGCTGAGACTGTTGCAAGCGGCCATCAAGAGCGGCGTCAAGGCATAGGCGCGGCGCGCCATGTCGAACATTTCATTTTCGTTTTTGGGGCTGAAACTGACCTGTACCGCAGATGTCAAAAGCGGCAGGCGCAAGGTATCCGCCGGAAAAATATCCTTCATCGCGCCGATGCTGACCTGCAAACGCGGACGGGATACGATTTTATCCAGCGCGTCCTGTTCGGTCGTGGTCGGCACCATGGAAAACGGCACGCGGGTAAAACCCGCAGTTTCCGCCGCATTGGTAAAGGTCGCAAGTTCCGCCCGCAAAACATCCACCAGACGCACCACGGCCTTGGCATCCGTGCCGGTGGCGGGGCTGGCGTATTCCAAAACGCCGGCGGGCTCTAACTGCGCGTCAAATCCCTTGGCGCGTAAAACCTGCTGCAATTTTTCCATTTCTGTGGCGGTGGGGACTTCCGGTTTGCCGCGGCGCGCGTCGATGAGCGGCATTTCGACTTCCACGCCCATTTTGCCGGTAAATTCACGCGGCGGCGGCGCGTAAAGCCCGCGCGCATCGTCGATGCTGGCGATCAGGCGGGTATTGTTTTTCTGCACATCGGTCATGGTATTTAAAAACCCTTTTATAAATTGTCTTCGCCAGCGTGTTTTGCGGCGAGGTCAGAAAGATCGGTAGCTGAAGGGGAATGCAGGGCGAAACCTGCCAATAAACGACAAACTGGCTTAATGCCAGTGATGGTGCAGATGGGCGCGGAAACCGCAGATGGAAGCAAAGGTCGTTTTCATGAGGTTCATCATCGCTGATTCACGATGATTCTGTCAATAAAATATTGTTTCAGCGCACAAAAAACCGCCCGTTCTCGCAAAACGGGCGGTTTCTTTGGAGAAACAGAGAATCAGAGGCTCCGAAGATCAGAGACGTAGGGCCGCCGGTTTAGCCGCCGCCGTGCGCGGGGCGGGCGTTTGCTGCAAATCGGCATTCACTTCGGCCAGGCTGCGGTATTGCGCGGCAAAGCGTTTTGCATCGCACTCCCCGCTCAGCAGGACATCGGCCAGCACGGAAACATCCGCCGCCAATGCCTTGTCACGGCTGTAATGGTTTACAACCAGCCCCGCCACATCCGCGGCAAATTCGCGCAAGGAACGCGCCGCGCCCGTTTGTGGATCTTTACCGAAAGCAACATCCATGAACTTGCCGCCGTGGTTAACGGCCGCTTCACGCGCGGATTGCAACAAAGCGGCATCCTGCACTGGCACGCCGGTGAAGCCGTATTCTTTGAGCAGCGCGTCGAATTTACGGCCTGTTTCACCCTCCGGCACCAAAGCCGCGGTCAAAAGCAGCGTGGAGACAGGTTGATGCAGCCCGCTGTCCGCCGCGCGGACTTCAAGGCGTTTGCCCACAACATTGCCGGTTTCGTCACGCAGGTTGCATACCTTGATGTCGTTATACAGGAATGTTTCGGCCAGTTCGAAATTCGACTGCGTATTCAAACCGCGGTCAATCAATTTGCGGAACGTCAGCACATCGTCCTTGGTCGAACGGATAAGCGTATCATCCGCGTCATAGGCGAAGAACATCGGCGCATCGAAAACAGCGTCAATATGGCGCGCCACGAATTCCTGCGGATTGGCGGATTTCAAAAACGCGGGCGACAAGCCGCCGGACGTGCCGTACATTTCATAGAATTTACCGCGCGGATGATGCGTCAGGCGCGTGTCGTCATTTTCGACATAACCCGCCGTGCTGTTCATGGCCGCAATCAACAGCGGCGTCAGGGCATAGCCGCGATGCGCCATGCGGAACATTTCATCGCTGTCCTTGGGGCTGAAACTGGTCTGCACACCCGTGGTCAGCAGGGGGATGCGGTTCAAACGCGGGTTCAGCGCGGTTTCGATGACGTTCAGCGAAGCTTCGAGCCTTTCGCGCGGCACGCGGTTTTCCATCGCGTCATCCACCGTTGTGGTGGGCAGGATGGAATACGGCGCACGGCTGTATCCGCGTTCGGCGGCTTCGTTTTCAAATGCCTGCAAATCCGCTTTGACGCGCGCCACCAGCGGGGCGAGGTTGTCGAGCGCGGCGGGCGGGCTTGCGTATTCCAAAACCCCTGCGGCTTCCAATTGCGCGTCGTGGCCTTTTTGTTTCAAGGCGCCGTGCATGGACAGCATGTCATCCGATGTCGGAATTTCCGGTTTGGACGCACCGGCACGGTACAGCGCCATTTCAACTTCCAAACCTGTTTTGCCGGTGAATTCACGCGGCGGCGGCTGGAACAACGGCAGGGCATCTGCGACGTTGGAAATGCGGGCGGTTTTGTTTTTGACGACGTCTGTCATGGCGGTCTGTCTTTCCTGGACGGGCTTTTATATTTAGCTGTTACACCGCGGAACCTCGGGTTCTCTGCGGATGCTTGTTAGATCGGTGCTGAAGGGGGCAGCGCAGGGCTGTAAAAATGACAATGGCGACTAGGCGCCAAAATAAGCGTAGCCAAAAAAGAAAACAGCGATGTGCTTTGCGTTCGTCATGATGGAAATAAAATAACGCGGCGGCGTTGATTCTGTCAAGCGTTTCGGGAAAAAGAGCCAAAAACCGCCGTTTTTAAAGGACTTCGGCCCTCTGCCGCATCCTCGCCCGCATGGGGCATTACGGCATGAATTGCTCTTTGATCATCCGCTCGCCCAGATTCATTTCGGGGTCAAACAGCAGGTTGATCGATACATTGGTATCTTTCCAGACCTCGACCTTTTCCACGTCGCGGATTTCGGTGAAATCGGCCACGGCGCTGACAGGGCGGTTGTCAGGCTCTTGCACCGTAAAGGTCAAACGGCTGTTTTGCGGCAACAAAGCCCCGCGCCAGCGCCGCGGACGGAAAGCGCTGATGGGCGTCAGGGCCAGAATGCCCGCTTCCAGCGGAATAATCGGGCCGTGGGCGGAGAGGTTATAGGCGGTCGAGCCCGCGGGCGTCGCCACAATCACACCGTCACAAATCAATTCGTTCAAACGCAAAATGCCATCGATATGGATGCTCAGCTTTGCCGCCTGACGCGTTTCGCGCAAAAGCGATACTTCGTTCACGGCAAGGGCTTCGTGCTTGACGCCATCCAGCGTGGTCACGGTCATGCGCAGGGGTTACAGCGTAACCGTCTGCGCGTTTTGCAAACGCTGCACCAGATTTTCACTGCGGTATTCGTTGAGCAAAAAACCGACCGACCCGCGGTTCATGCCAAAAACAGGTTTGCCGTGCTGGATGCTGTCATGCAGGGCGCGCAGCATGGAACCATCACCGCCCCGCGCCACGCAGACATCGGCATCCGCCGTCGGGTAATCGCCGTAAAGCGCGGTC
>JAVEWI010000259.1:0-3350 GCA_034004625.1 Bdellovibrionales bacterium | reverse complement strand
GGTGGAATGATTATATGTCCATGAACATGCTGGCCGGAGAGACGCAAAGCTTATGACGCAGCAAAGATTTCGGCGTCATGATAATCAGCGGTTTGCGGAAATCGCGGCGCAATTGGCGGCGCAGCGCGTGGAAATAGTTGGCGGGAGTAGAGCAGTTCAAAACCTGCCAGTTATCTTCCGCGCACAATTGCAAGAAACGCTCCGGACGGGCGGAGGAGTGTTCCGGCCCCTGACCTTCCGACCCGTGCGGCAACAACATGACCAGACCGGACATGCGCAGCCATTTGGTTTCAGCCGATGCAATGAACTGGTCGATAATCACCTGCGCACCGTTGACGAAATCGCCAAACTGGCCTTCCCACAGCACCAAAGCCTTGGGGTTTGTGGTGGAATAACCGTATTCAAAACCCAGAACCGCCGCTTCGCTCAGCGGGCTGTCATGCACTTCGAAACGTGCCTGCGCAGGGTCGATATTGTTGAGCGGCATGTAACGCGTTTCGCTGGACTGGTCAGTCAAGGCCGCATGACGGTGGGAGAATGTCCCGCGGCCGCAATCCTGACCCGACAGGCGCACAGGGTGGCCTTCGAGCACAAGGCCGCCAAAGGCCAGAGCCTCCGCCGTTGCCCAATCGAAACCTTCGCCGGTTTCGAACATTTTCTTTTTCGCTTCCAGCTGGCGGGCGATTTTGCTGTTGAGGTCGAAACCTTCGGGCACGGTTGTCAATGCCGCGCCGATTTTCTGGAAGGCTTCATCGCTCAGCGCCGTTTCGCCGCGGCGTTCATCGCCATGCGCCTGTTTCAAACCCGTCCAGTGGCCTTCGAGCATGTCGGCGCGGTTGGGTTTGTAGCTGGTCGCAGCTTCGAATTCTTTTTCGAGATATGCATTCCAGTCGGCATACATCTGGTCGGTTTCTTCGGGCGACAAAACGCCTTCGGCATTCAACTGTTCCGCATACATGGTGCGGGTGGTTTTTTTGCCTTTGATGATTTTATACATCTGCGGCTGCGTGAATGCAGGTTCGTCAGATTCGTTATGGCCATGACGGCGATAGCAGATGATATCGAGGAACACGTCTTTTTTGAATGTCTGGCGGAATTCAACGGCCAGACGCGCGGCGTGCAGCACAGCTTCGACATCGTCACCGTTGACGTGGAAAATAGGCGATTGCACCATTTTCGCAACGTCCGTGCAGTAGTTGCCGGAACGGGAATAAAGCGGCGCAGTCGTAAAGCCGATCTGGTTGTTAATCACCACATGCACCGTACCGCCGACGCGGTAACCGGGCAGGTCAGACATCATCAATGTTTCGGGCACGATACCCTGACCGGACAGCGCGGCGTCACCGTGGATGAGCAGCGTCATAGCGGACAGGCGTTCTTCGTCACCGCGCATGTCTTGTTTCGCGCGGACTTTACCCACCGTCACGGGGTCCACAAATTCAAGGTGCGACGGGTTCGGCGTCAAAGACAAATGCACGATATTGCCGCCAAAATCACGGTCGGAAGATGTGCCAAGGTGGTATTTCACGTCGCCCGAACCCTGCACGTCATCAGGTTTCGCAGGCGTGCCCTGGAATTCGGAGAACATCGCCGTAAATGTCTTGCCCATCACGTTGGTCAAGACGTTCAAACGTCCGCGGTGCGCCATGCCCACGATCACTTCGCGTACGCCAAGGCGCGCGCCGGTGGCGATGACTTCTTCAAGGGCGGGGATGGTGGCTTCGCCGCCTTCAATACCAAAACGCTTGGTACCCGTGTATTTCATGTCGAGGAATTTTTCAAAACCTTCCGCCGCGGTCAGACGCTGCAGGAAATGTTTTTTCTCCGCCGGTGCGAAATTCATGGCGGCATGCGGCTGCTCAAAACGTTCTTGCAGCCACAGGCGCTGGCCCAGATCCTGAATATGCGTGTATTCCAGACCGATGGAGCGGCAGTAAATGCTTTCCAGCTTGTCGATGATTTGCGCCAGCGTCAATTTTTGCGCGCCGAAAACGCCATCGACAAAAATCTCGCGACCAAGATCAGCCTCGGTAAAACCGTAGGTATGGATATCAAGGTCAGCATGGCGGTGTTTTTGCGACAAACCCAGCGGGTCCAGATTGGCAAGGAAATGCCCGCGCACGCGGTAACCGCGGATAAGCATCTGGGCGCGCAGCGCATCTTGCAGCGCGCGCGGATCGGCAGCAGCAGGCGCCGCGCCTTTATCGCCTTTTTTGGCGGGCTTTACAGCCGTGTCTTCGTTATTGGCGGCGGTTGAAAGAACAGCGGACAGTTTCTCCGCAGACGGGGTCCAGCTGGCGCCTTTCAGTTCGGCCACCAATTCGCGCGCCTCCGCCCCCATGCCGGCAAAAAGTTCTGCCCAGCTGGCATCGACCGAAGCCGGATTTTGCAGGAATTTCTCGTAAAGACCCGCGATGTAATCACCATCAACGGCGGAGAGGAAGCTGAGAGCATGCGCAGAGGACATGAGGATCGTTCTTTCAGTCAGGAAACGTGGATCATTCGGATAATGTATAAAAGTACCAAAGAGAAACACGGGGCGGCACCAAGGCCGCCCCGTATTCTATTATGCTGCCTTGATGGCTTTCATCACGGCGTCGCCAAGACCGGCGGGGCTGTCGGAAACGACAAAGCCCGCGGCCTGCATAGCGGCGATTTTATCTTTGGCTGCGCCCTTGCCGCCCGCGATAATCGCACCGGCATGGCCCATGCGGCGGCCCGGAGGCGCCGTCACACCGGCGATGAAGCCAGCGATGGGTTTTCTTTTTGCGCTGTTTTTGATGAATTCGGCTGCGTCTTCTTCGCCGCTGCCGCCGATTTCACCGATCATCAGGATGGCTTCGGTTTCATCATCCGCCAGGAACATTTCCAAAGCGTCGATGAAATTCGTGCCGTTCACAGGGTCGCCACCGATACCAATGCAGGTCGTTTGGCCAAGGCCATTGGCCGTGGTTTGCGCAACCGCTTCGTATGTCAGCGTGCCGGAGCGGGAAACGATGCCGACCTTGCCACGTTTGTGGATATGGCCGGGCATGATGCCGATTTTGCATTCGCCGGGCGTAATCACGCCGGGGCAGTTGGGGCCGATCAGGCGGGTTTTGGAACCCTCGAGCTTGCGCTTGACCTTGATCATGTCCAAAACAGGAATGCCTTCGGTAATGCAAACGACCAGTTCCAGTTCAGCGTCAATCGCTTCGAGAATGGCATCAGCCGCGAACGGCGGCGGAACGTAGATAACCGAAGCATTCGCGCCGGTATCGTTAACCGCAGCCTTGACCGTGTTGAACACGGGCAGGTCGAGGTGTTTGGTGCCGCCCTTGCCGGGCGTAACGCCGCCAACCATTTTGGTG
>JAVEWI010000258.1:0-3358 GCA_034004625.1 Bdellovibrionales bacterium | reverse complement strand
CCGGCGCAGCTGCACCGGATGCAGAAACACCCGCCGCAGAATAAAACACGGCGGCAGGAACAAAAAAGGGCGCGGGGAAATATCCACCGCGCCCTTTTTGTTTGCCGCGTGCATTTTTATTGATATACGCAGCCTAGGCTACAACTCATTTATCTATGTGGCTAGGCCACAATGTATCTATGTGGCTAGGCCACAATGTATCTATGTGGCTAGGCCACAATGCGCCATTGCAGCGGCGGCAAAACGGCGGGGTCCGTCATGATAAAACGATGCACATCCAGCGGCGTGCCATCGGAACAGCGCAGATGACCACCTTTGTCCGTGCGCACAAAGGTAAAACCGAGTTTTTCGATCACGCGGCGGCTGGCGTCGTTTCCATCGTAATAATTGATGCTGACGGCTTTTGCATCCAGCGCATCAAAAGCATAACGGATAGCGGCATTGGTGGCTTCGGTCGCATAACCCTTGCCCCGCTGCGCGCGGGCGCACCAATAGCCGGTCGCAAAAACACCGTCACCGTCATCCATGATACCGCCCATCACGGCGAATTTTTGGTTATCCTTGGCAAAACATGCAGCCACATCAAAAGGCTTGGCAGGGTCAAGCCCGCGCAGGAAATTTTCCATCGCGCCGATGGGTTTCTGGTCGTCATAGGCCCAGCTCATCCATGTTTGCAATTCGTCCCAGACGTCTTCTTTTGCGGTTTGAATTTCCGGCAGGTCGGCCATTTGCGGCATGCGGATAATCAGGCGGTCTGTTTCAATCTGCATGGACAGTTCCTATACAAAAGCATCAATAAAATCGGTGATGACGGTAAAAGGCACGCCTTCCGCCTCGCATGCTTCCCCCAATGCCAGATAGGCGGCATGGCGTTTGCGCGTCATTTCTTCGAACAAAGCCCAGCTGTTGATGCCCATGCCGGCGGATTCCGCCAGCATGATGGTATCGGGCGACAAACTTGCAAATTCAGGATGCACATAACCAAGCACGGCGGATTTTGCCGCGTGTGCCTGCCATATTTTTTGCACCTGTTCCAAAGAATCCGCCGTATAGGGCAAATATTGGCACGCGGGGTTTTCACGCTGGTCGGCATAAATCGGGCGGGCATCCGGTTTATCGCTGAACAACATGCCGTATTGCGCATCGGGCAGGATATGCGACATGGCGATGATATTTTCCAGCGCAAAGGAAGAAAACAAAACACGCGAAGCCGTCACCGGCGATGATTTCACGGCGGCGGCCAGACGTTTGATAAAATCATTCGTCTCGCGCGGTTGCCCCGCCCCCTGCACGCCCTTGATTTCTACGTTCACATCCCACGGCAAAGTCTTGGGACTATGTTTGGCAACAGCGCGCAGGGTTTCGCCAAGCGGCGCCACGCGGCCATTGGCATGGCGGCCGGTTTTGAATTTTGCAATATCGTCAAACGGCAGAGTATTCAAAGGCGCGGCAGGCAGCGGCGCGGGGGCAAAGAAATGATCCGCCGGCACCACGTTGTGCAGGGTAAAAACAACCCCGTCCGCCGACATAACCGCGTCAATTTCCACATAATCCGCACCGGCGGCAAAGGCGGCCATGACGCTTTCCACCGTATTTTCCACCGGCAAATCGGCAATGGGGCGGCGCGTTTGATAAAAATCATGGTCGGTGCAGCCAAGCCCGCGGTGCCCGCCCACAGCCAGCCGGATGGCGTCATCGTCTTGCGTCTTTTCCATTGCGCTTTACCTTGAACTGTTTCAATCTCAATCCGTATTCCACCCTTATCCCGTCAAAATGGCAAGCAGGCATGACAAAAACATCCCAAAAAACGGTAAAAAAAGCAGCCGCGAAACCCGCCGCCGCGCAAAAGAAAAAACAAAAGCTGGTCGGCGTTTATCCCGGCACGTTTGATCCGGTGACATTGGGGCATCTGGATATTATCGAACGCGCGCTGAAAGTCGTGGACCATCTGGTTGTGGCCGTTGCCGACAACCCGGGTAAAGGCCCCCTGTTTTCCACGGCCGAGCGTGTGAAAATGATGGAAACCGACCTTGCCAATAACCGCAAGATCAAAGGCAAGTCGTGGGAAGTTCTCCCCTTTAGCAAGCTGTTGATGCAGTTTGTGGAAGAAGTCGAAGCCCGCGTTATTGTACGCGGCCTGCGCGCCGTGTCGGACTTTGAATATGAATTCCAGATGGCGGGCATGAACGCCTATCTGAACAAAGACATCGAAACCGTATTTTTGATGTCGCAGGATAAATTCCAGTTCGTATCATCACGTTTCGTCAAAGAAATCGGACGTCTGGGCGGCGACATCAGCCATTTTGTCACCCCCCTGGTGAACAAAGAGCTGAAAAAGAAATTTAAAAAGGGCGGTTAATCCCCGCCCCTTTTAAGTCTTTGCTGTTTAAAGCCGTATAAAGATCACGCAGGGCGTGAAGGCTTCCACGCAGGACGTGGCGGAGACGGTTTTTTAAGCGCCTCCAGCGCCTCTACCCGCGCCAATACATCCGCAGGCGCAGATACACCGAGCGCCGCATAACGCGGCTGCCCCAGATTTTGCGGGTCGGCGTCTTTTTGCGCGACCTGCAGCAGCCTGTTTTGTGCGTTGATCTGTTCTACCTCTGCCTGTACTTCCAGCGCGGCATCCAGATTGCTGAGCCTTGCGGACAGCGCCGGGTCGCGCTTTTGCGGCGGGGTCAGGAAATCGATCATGCTGAGGCTGTTAAACGCCGTAATGCGGTCGTTACGCAGCAAACCGGGCGCCGCGCCATTGATGATTTTATCCGGATATTCATCCAGACGCGTTTCAACCGCGCCCGTTGCAGGGTCAATCCGGTGAATGCGCAGGCGGTCGGCGTTTTGTCCGTTATGTTTGACGTCAAAATCCATTTCCACCGCCCAGATATCCTGCGCGGGGGTTTTATAAAAAGCCGTCACGCGCCGCGTTTGATCCTGCAGCACATAGCTGGCGTGAAATTGCACTGGCACGCCGGTTTTGCCGGATCTGAAGGTGGATTCGATTTCATAGATCACATCGGTCGCCTGAACGCTCAGATAGCCTTTGCGCGCCTGTCCTTGTTCCAAAGACAGTCTTTCGTGCCCGAACATGTCGGAAATAACGGACAGCGCATGCACGGACTCGCTCGGCACGCCAATCGACGGGCGCGTATCCGCCGTGCGGTTCTTGCCCCATACGGCTTCGAATCCCACCGGTTTAAATCCGCCGGTTTCGGATTCGAATTGCGGCATCACTTCTTTTAACCTGTCGAAAACAGGGCTGAAGTTAATCACGGTATTCATGCTGAGGTAACGTTTGCGCAGTTCAGGCTCCAGCTCCCGCGCTTCGCGCAAATGTTCGGTCAAAGGTTTTTCGGTC
>JAVEWI010000257.1:0-3364 GCA_034004625.1 Bdellovibrionales bacterium | reverse complement strand
ATGCGCCAAAGGCGTTTGCCCCGTGCTGTCCGGCGTATTGGGATTGGCGCCGTAATCCAGCAAAGCCATGCAGCGCGTGCGCGCCTCGCTGCCGTAATAATGATCGGCAGCCCAGCTGAGCACGCACACTTCGCCTTCCGGCACTTTCATATCGGGGTCGCCGCCGCGCTGCAAAGCCTGACGGATTTGCGCGTCTTCGCCGTTTTTCAACGCTGCCCACAAAGCTGCGTTTTTCTCTTTCTGGCTCAGCCCCAGAACCATCGGTTTGATCCCCGTCTTGCTGCTGTTTTCATGTGAAGATATAGCTATAGAATATTTACATATGAGGGTCAATATCTAACCCCGCCCCCATCTATCCCCTTGCCCATCCCGCGGACAAAGCGCAATATGGGCACAAGAAGGGCGTAACACGTCCCCGCGCATAATGGTGAAAACCTTGAATTCAAATAATAATCCAGCAAAAATTCAAAGACATCTTCTGGTCATTTACCACATGGATTGCATTGATGGCCTTGCCTCTGCCTGGGCGGTGCATTGCAAATGGGGGCAGGATGCCGATGTGCATATCGACTACATCCCCTATGGCCATCACAATATCGAAGAAGCCGAAAACACCATCCGCAACCATCTGCAAGCCGCCATCACCGTGCCGCAAATGGATGTGGTTTTTGTGGACGTTGCGCCCACCCGCGCTTTCCTGACCGAACTGTTGACGCCGCCCGCCCGCGCGCACCGCGTGGTGGTGGCCGACCATCACAAAAGCGCGGTCGATGCGCTCAAGGATTTCACCGCCCCCGCAGGCGACGGCGTGCCGGAACTTTTCCTGCGCATGGATGCACAGCATCCCTCTGCCGCCAATATGGTGTGGGAATATTTATTCCCCGAAACACCTGCGCCGGTGTTTTTCCGCCTGATTGCCAAAATGGATCTGGGGCAGGATTTGCTGCAAACCGAAGACGATTACGCCGCCGCCGCCCTGATCGATTCCAAGAATATCACCAGTATTGATACGGCTTTTCAATCATTCATGGCGATGTCGCATCTGGAATTGCCCGACATGGTGGCGCTGGGCCGCAATATCCTGAACGATCAAGACACGCGCATCAGCAAACTGGAAGACAACGTGCTTTATGCCCTGCTGCAAATCTGCGACAACGCGGCGCCTGTCTGGGTCGCACTGGTCAATGCCGATGTGCAGAATTTCGGGCGGTATATTTCGACATGGCTGGTGCAACATGGCACGGGCATCGGCTCCGGCCTTGGCGGGGCATGGCATGTGCAGGGCAACGGGTCTGTCACCGTCAGCCTGCGCAGCGACGGCACGCCCGATGCCAGCGCGGTGGCCGGCCATTTGTGCAAATCATTCGGCATTCGCGGCGGCGGGCACAGCACCAGCGCCGCGGTGCATTTCCCCGACCTTGCCGCGTTTTTGCAGCATGTGAAATTGCACAGTTTTGAAGACATGCAAAGCCTGCGCTGCGCTATATAAGGCGTCACCCAAAAACATAAGTCTTTGTATTTAAAAGATTTAAATATAAATAACGCTTTTCTTGCGCCTGCACACTTGAAACATCGGGTGCTTTTATGAGAAAAGCTGTCATGGAAAAAATTCGTATATATGGCGGGCAGGAACTCAATGGCCTGATCGAGATCAGCGGCGCGAAGAACGCGGCGCTGCCTCTGATGTGTGCAGCTCTTTTGACGGGCGAAGCGCTGGTTTTGGAACGCGTGCCGGATTTGAAGGACGTATCGTCCCTCTGCGCCGTGCTGAACAAACTGGGCGTAACATCCGCCTATGACAACAAAACAAAGCGCATGACGCTGGATGCCGGAAATCTTTCCAGCTGCGTCGCGCCCTATGAACTGGTCAGCCAGATGCGCGCGAGCATTCTGGTGCTGGGCCCCTTGCTGGCGCGTCATGGCGAAGCCAAGGTATCCTTGCCCGGCGGCTGCGCCATTGGCTCCCGCCCTGTTGACCTGCATATTGACGGGCTGGAACAAATGGGCGCGGAAATCGTGCTTGAAGACGGCTATATCAATGCCAAGGCCCCTGCGGGCGGGTTGAAAGGCGCAAAAATCCACTTCGCCAAAGTATCCGTCGGCGCGACCGAAAACCTGTTGATGGCGGCAACACTTGCCAAAGGCACCACGGTACTGCTGAACGCAGCGCGCGAGCCGGAAATTGTCGATCTGGGCGAATGCCTGATTGCCATGGGCGCGGATATCGAAGGCCTCGGCACCGATAAAATCACCATCCGCGGCGTCAGCACCCTCAAAGGCACAACCCATACCGTTGTCGCCGACCGTATCGAAGCCGGCACGTTCATCATGGCAGCCGCCATGACGGGCGGCACGCTGAACCTGAAACACGCGGACAACCGCCATATCCATTATTTGCTGGAGCCTTTGCACAAGGCGGGCGTTGACCTGATTGAAAACGAAGCCGACCACACCATCACCGTCAAACGCGTGCGCGACCGCCTGCGCGGCATTGACGTGATGACGGAACCCTACCCCGGCTTCCCCACCGATATGCAGGCACAGTTGATGTCCATGCTGACCATTGCCGAAGGTGCGGGCATGGTGACCGAAACGATTTTTGAAAACCGTTTCATGCATGCGCCGGAGCTGATCCGCATGGGTGCGAATATCACCGTACATGGTTCATCCGCGCTGGTACGCGGCGTGACGGGATTGAAAGGCGCGGATGTGCAGGCGACTGACCTGCGTGCATCGGTTTCGCTGATTCTGGCCGGTCTGGTTGCCAAGGGATCCACCACCGTGCACCGTATCTATCACCTCGACCGCGGGTATGAAAATATCGTCGAAAAGCTTTCCGCCGTCGGCGCCAAGCTGGAACGCCTGAAGGACGAGGCCGCGTGAACGTGACACCCGCTTCGGGCACAGCCCCTGTGCGGGCGGGAAAAATCATTGATGTCGCCCTCGACAGCGGCAGCCTGATGACACGTTCGGCCGATCTGGAAATGGAACGTCACCGCGCCATTTCAGACCTTTTGGCGGAAAACAGCTTTCGTCTGGCGCATAACGACACGGCTGCGGGCCCTTACCGCCTGCACCTGGCGCTATCGCGCGAAGAACAGCGGCTGCATATCAACGTCAAATGCGCCCAAAGCCAGCATAGCGAAGAAATCAGCCTGCCGCTGGGCGCTTTGCGCAAACATATCCACGATTACGTGATCCTTTGCGATAATTTCTATAAAACCGCCCGCGCCGGAGACATCCACCGGCTGGAAGCCATTGACGCCGGCCGCCGCTCCATTCACGACGAAGGAGCCGAACTTTTGGCCGAAATGGTCGAAGACCGCGTGATTCTGGATAAATTAACGGCACGCCGTTTATTTAG
>JAVEWI010000256.1:0-3378 GCA_034004625.1 Bdellovibrionales bacterium | reverse complement strand
CAATTGCAACCGGTGCGCACCCCCGTGCCCGCGCAACAATACAAACCGCCACGGTAATCCCCTTTCCCCAAGATACTCCCCCTCCGTACCCCCCTTGCCGGAGCCTGCCCCCTCAGGTTCCGGCAAACTTTTTATGCAACAGATAAAGCTATAAAAAAAACGCCGGATATATATTCCGGCGTTTTTAATATCTGTTTTAATATCTGGGCGCGTGTCATCTGGGTGCGCGAATATCACGCCATATCCGCCGGCCTAAAGACGCCAGACGTTGCCCCAAAGGCTTGTCCACCTCCTTGAGCCATTTATCAAACTTCTCGTCAAACTGTTCCATGGTTTTGATATGCGCGGCCTGCACCATGTCGCGCAAACCCTTGGCCTGTTTGATCGGCTGGACGATTTTATCCGCTTCATCCATCGTCCACGAACGGTACAGCACCAGATGCGGCACATGCAATTCCTGCCTGTCAAAACGCATGCGGCCTTCTTCATCTTTTTTCATTTGCCACACGGGCAACGTCATTTCGCGCGGTTTATTGGTGACGGCGGCGCAGGTCTCCCAGAATTTTTTCAATGCCTCCGCCTTGGGCGTACCCGATACAGGCTCCACACCGCCAAAGGCATCCCAGAACATCTGGCGCAGCGGTTGATGCACTTCGAATGCTTTTTTCCAATAGCGGTTATTGCTGACGCTATTGAAAACAGCTGTCAGGGCATTGAACAAAAGCTCGCCTTTATGCATCGGCGTGCCTTCGCTGGACGCATTGACGCGCTGTTCTTTCATGCTGGTTTTAATTTGCTCGCGCGTTTGCGCGGATGCGCCATTGGCGACGTTATCGACATCTACCACCACGCGCACGGGAACTTCCGCACCGTCATCGTCCAGCACGTGGATAAATCCCGTATTGCCGGTAGTGGTCACATCGCCCATATCCTGTTTGGTTTCAACCAAAACCTCGTAGAGGCTTTTCATCGACGGCGAATGGTAACGTTCATCCGTCTCGGCGCTGGCATCCACTTCGATACCGGGGTAAATCGCAACCGTCAAAGGCAAGTCGCCTGCCCCCGGCACTTTCAGCGGGCTCTGGCGGTCTTCGATCCAGCCGATGGGCTGCAAAAATCCGGGATTGATTAAATCCTGCACATCCTGCGGGCCGATGCGCAAAACAACGCCGTGTGAATTCAAAAACAACAAATCGTGCCGCGTGCCGCGAAAAATCTCGCCCTCTTCGGGCATCGGCAAACCCAGCTGTTCCAGCATGGCATGCACCCGCGCGGCATAGGGTTCGTCTTTCAAATAATCCGTTTTGCGAAAATCTTCGCGGATTGTTTTTCCGGTTTTGTGATCGGTATAACACCAGCCGTATTCAAACCCGCCGCGCGGCGCACCCGGCTGTTCCTGTTTGATAAATTTCGATCCGCGCAAAGCAGTTTGCTGAACCGTCGATTCATATTGCTTGCGCCCTTCGGCCATGGCGCGTGTAGCCTGCGCCAATTCCTCGCGCACATAGGTCGGTAAAACCGGCGCGCCCATGGCGAAACCGTCACCGTACATAAACTCCTGATCTGAACTGTCGCTATCGATCATGACCTTTGGACACTTCACCTGTCTTAATGGCGCAAAGCCTGTCTGAAATGTGGTTTCATTATACCACAGCCCTCAGATTGACATAAGCGAATTATCGCCCAAAAGACTTAACGCCCGCTTAGCACAACACACGTCAGGCCCAAAATACGCCAAAGCCTGAAAACGCCGTTGAAATAAAAGGGGTTTATTAGCCTTGCCGAATCCACACCGCCTATGCTACACAAAGCATCTTCGATCCGACCCGATCGCATGTGGACACATAGCTCAGCGGTAGAGCACTATCTTGACATGGTAGGGGTCACAGGTTCAATCCCTGTTGTGTCCACCATTTTTCTGCTTCATTACAATCCATGATACAAAATCGGCAATCTTGTCGTTTTCATTCGGCGCGTTGCTGTATAAATTGGCATGTACTTTTTCATTCCTCTTTGATTAATAAACGCCATGAAAATTCTTATTATTACTTTTCTTACCCTTGCTCTTACAGGTTGTACGACACTGAGCGATGCCCGGCTTGCCAAAGGGACTGGCATGACAAGGTCGTATTCCGCATCATTTGATAAAACATGGACAGGCGCTATGTGCAGCGTTAACGCCTTGGGGCTCCCCATCGCCGCAGAAAACAAAAGCGAAGGATACATTCTTGCCCAGCGCGGGATTTCTGCCTTCAGCTACGGCGAGAACGTTGCCGTGTTTGTTCACAAGGAGTCTTCACGCCAAACCAGCGTAGAGGTCATTTCGAAAAAAGCCCTACAGACGACTATTTTTGCCCCGAACTGGGAACCCAAAATTCTTGACGGAATCAATGGATGCCTTGCGCAATAATGTTATCTTTAAAAACGCTTCACTGAAAAAGTCAGATTTTACTAACCTTTGCGTAGTACAATATGCGCATGAACACGCCCGTCACATCTGCACCCGATAACGCCCTGCCCGTTTTGCTGTATCACGGCACGTCGGAGGGGCATCTGGCTGCGCTTTTGCAAAATGGCTTTGCCCGTGCGCCGCAAACGGCGATCGACAGTGTGCGCAGCGTGATTGCGCAGCATTTGCCGGGACAGGATATTGACGATGATTTCACCCAAACCGTGATGCGCAAAGGCAGCCGGTTGACGAGCCGCAGCGACGAAAGCAACAGCGGGCGCAGTCTTTTTGCCACGCCCCATGCGGATACCGCGATGGATTATGCCGCACAGCAGGCCGCACATGGCGGCGAATTCGGATTTGGCGTGCATCAGGCGCTGCGCGATATGGGGCACCACGATTTGCCGCCACGGTTTGCGGGGGCGCGGCCTGTTTTATTGACATTGCACGTGCCTGCGGGTGACCTGCATCTTGAAAAAGGAATGGAGATCAGCACACAAAACGGCATCGGCCATCTGCAAACATCGCACGAAGTTTTCATTAACGACAACCGCCATATCCGCATCGAAAGCGTCACCTTTGCCCGCGCAGACGGAAACGGATGGACATTCGAAGGGCAAAGCCCCCTGACCCCGCAGCAGGCGGCGGCGGAAATCGCCGCGTCATTCGCGGCTACGCCCGATGCAGCACCGTCAAAATTTTTACTGCAAGCCAAAGGCATGCAGCCAGATCCGCTGGCGCAAGAAATTGCATCTGCGGTTTATTTATTCCGCCACGACCCCGCCGCCACCACGGAACATGTGAAACGCAAGCCCGTTGCCAGCGCAAGCATTTATGACGCCGGCGGCAACCTGCAAAAAATCCGTATCCCCGATCCGGATTTTGAACCTCTCGCCACCCAATTGGCGCAAAACGGTTTTCCCGCCGCA
>JAVEWI010000255.1:0-3385 GCA_034004625.1 Bdellovibrionales bacterium | reverse complement strand
TCTGTTCGGCAAGAAAACAGATGGCATGGGGATGCAGGATGAATTCGGCCGCGTTTTGGCCGGCGGGTTCGCGCTTGAATTTGAAACCGACAGCCGCCGCCCCAATTTCGAACTGGTGCATAACAACGCGGTATTGGAAGAACAAACCGACAGCGAAGTGCCTCTGTATGTGAACAACCTTAAAAACGTGACGTTGCAATACCGCAGCGTGACGGCAGCAGGCGCCAAGGCGGATCAATCCCTGACGCAGGCATTGCCGGATGTGCGCAACGTGCAATTTGCCGTGCCTCTGGGCGTGCGCGAAGCATTGGGCGGTAAAAGCGGTGCTGTTTTCGGTTATCTGAATACAGACCCCGGCGTGCCGCAAAAATCGCCGTACGAACGCAAGGTTTTTGCGCAGGTCACCCCGTGGCAAGTGCATGTCAAAATCGGGCATTTCTCTTCGCTGGTCTGGGTGACCGACATGGCGACAGGCGCGCCGGTGGAGGGCGCCAAGGTGACTTTCTACCGCGACATGATGGTGTCTATGGCGGCGCCGTCCAACAACAACACGCTGGCCACGGGCACAACAGATGCCCGCGGCGTGGCGCGTCTGGACGGGACGGAAACGATTGATCCGATGCTGGAACTGGCGCGTGGATACGGCGATGATACGCCGCGCGTTTTCGTACGCGTGGACAAGGGCGATGAAATGGCCCTGCTGCCCGCCGCGTGGGAATTTGGCATTGATACATGGCGTGCGTCGAACGAAAGCATTTATGCCGCCAACCGCCGCAAATTTGGCCACATCCGCGCATGGGGCGCGACCGCGCAGGGGATTTACCGTGCCGGCGATACGATTGATTATAAAATTTACGTGCGTAACGAAAACGACCGCACGTTGGAGCCCGCGCCACGCACCGGATACAAACTGGAAATCATCGACCCGATGGATAACACCGTCACCACGGTCGAAGATGTCCGTTTGAATAACTTCGGCAGTTTCGCGGGCCAATATACGGTGCCGGAAAACGCGCCGGTGGGGTGGTATAAATTCCGCCTGTCAGGTGAGTTTTCCGCCGATCAAAAACATATGACGGAATACGAACGCCAAAGCAATTATACATGGACGCCGATCAACGTATTGGTCAGCGATTTCACGCCTGCGCCTTTCCGTTCGTCCACGTCCCTGAACGGCGATCTGTTTGCCGACGGGCAAGAGGTTACGGTACAAAGCGGCGCGCGCCTGCATTCCGGTGGGCCCTATGCCGATGCCAATGCGCGCGTGACGGCGACGTTGGAGCCGCGGTCTTTCCGTCCCAAAAACCCCGCTGCTGCCGGTTTCTTTTTCGCATCCAGCGAAGATGAATATGCGCGCCAGCTGAACCAGACCACCCAGCCGCTGGATGCGCAGGGCGATCTGCAATCGACGTTCAAGATCGAGGCACGTGATATTGTCTTTGGCCGTTTGACAGTAGAAACCGCGGTGCAGGATGACCGCGGCAAATACGTGGCGTCTCAGGCGCAGGCCGATTTTGTGGGGCGTGACCGTTTTGTCGGCATCCGCGGCACCAAATGGGTTTACAGCGCGAAAGAAGAAGCACGCATTGAATATACCGTCACCGATGAACGCGGCGATTTTGCCGAAGATTATCCCGTCAATGTCGTGATTGAAAAACAAGTCACGCGCGCGGCGAAAGTCAAAGGCGCGGGCAATGCCTATCTGACCGAATATTCGGTGGAGTGGGAAAAAGCGGCGGAGTGCAGCGGCAAATCGGGCAAGGGCGGCACGGCTTGCGCCTTTACGCCGGACAGCGCCGGATATTACCGCGCCATTGCCAGCATTCAGGATACGCAGGAACGCCCCCATAGCAGCACCGAATACATGTGGGTATCGGGCCGCGATTTTGTGATGTGGCATAACGAAAGCGATGTGCTCTTGCCCATCGTGCCGGAAAAAGCAGAATATAACGTGGGCGATACCGCGCGTTATCTGGTGAAAAATCCCTGGCCGGGGGCAGAGGCTCTGGTCACGGTTGAACGTTATGGCGTCATCGACAGTTTCACCATGAAACTGGACAGCAGCACCCCCATCATCGAAATTCCGGTCAAGCCGGATTATCTGCCCGGTTTTTATTTGTCGGTCGTGGTGACATCGCCCCGCGCGGCGGATGCACCGGTGGAAGGCGGCGTTGATCTGGGTAAACCCGCATTCCGCATGGGATACGTCACGGTACCGGTCAAAGACCCGTATAAACAGATGAACGTCAGCGTCAAAACCGATGCAGAAATTTACCGTCCGCGCGACAAAGTATCGGTCACCTTGAACGCTGTGCCGAAACATCCGCAGGGGCGCGAGCCGGTGGAAATCGCCGTTGCGGTTCTGGACGAATCCGTATTCGACCTGATTGCGGGCGGGGCCAAGGCCTATGACCCCTATGACGGTTTTTATACGCTGGAAGGCCTTGACCTTAAAAACTACAACCTGCTGACCCGTTTGATCGGCCGGCAGAAGTTCGAGAAAAAAGGCGCCAACCCCGGCGGTGACGGCGGGGCGGATTTTGCCATGCGCGATTTGTTTAAATTCGTGGCCTATTGGAATCCGTCTTTGATGGCGGACAGCAACGGCAATGCGCAATTCACGTTTGAATTGCCGGATAACCTGACAGGCTGGCGCGTGCTGGCCATGGCGGTGACGCCGTCCGACCGTTTGGGTTTGGGGCAGGGGACGTTCAAAGTCAACCGCCCGACCGAAGTGCGCCCCGTGATGCCGAACCAGGTAACGGAACGCGATACGTTCAACGCGGGTTTCAGCGTCATGAACCGTACGGATAAAGCCCGCACGCTGGATGTTGATATTGCCGTGACGGGGCCGGTTGATAAAACTAAACCCGCCAAGGTGACGCAGCAAATCACGCTGGAGCCTTATAAACGCACCACCGTTTATATGCCGGTACAGGTCGCCAGCCTGCCCGAAACTGCGGATGTGGCAAAGGGTGAATTGGTCTTTACCGTGAAAGCGCATGACGCCGCCGATGGCGACGGCATGGTGCACCGCGTGCCGGTCGGCAAAATGCGGTCATTGGAAACGGCGGCGAATTACGGTTCGTTCACCGAAGATCAGGCAAAAGAAAGCATTCTGTTTCCCGAAGGCATCTATGGGGATGTCGGCGGCGTGAGTGTTGTTCTGGCGCCCAGTGTGATCGGCTCGGTCGAAGGCGCATTCAAATACATGCGTGATTACCCCTATCTGTGCTGGGAACAAATCCTCAGCAAAGGTGTCATGGCCGCGCATTACCAAAACCTGAAAGGCTATATGCCCGAAGGTTTCACATGGGAAGGCAGCGAAGCCCTGCCGCAATCCACATTGGATAAAGCGGCAGCGTTTCAGGCCCCCAATGGCGGC
>JAVEWI010000254.1:0-3392 GCA_034004625.1 Bdellovibrionales bacterium | reverse complement strand
CGTAGAACATTTAAGAGAAATGCACATACGCGCCGGAACAACAGGACAGGGGTCGGCTGTGTACCGCGTTATGGGGTGTCTGAATGCCGCGCATGATTGCTGCAATCCATTGTTTTTAATCGCATGATCGTTTCACGATTATGAAACATGCCTGTTTTTGCTCTTGTCTCCTCCCTTTTTTTGTTATTCTTATAGTTGGGGAAAATAAGAAAAATAGACCATTCGTTATACGGGGTACTATCTCATGCTGGATTTAATGGAAAAGAACGCCCTTGCGGCGGAAGCTTACGATTCCGATCGACGCGGATTTTTGAAAGCGGGGCTGTTTACCGCCGCTGCGCTGGGTTTTTGGACGCCTGCATTGGCGCAGGCCGCTGTGCCTAATACAGGCCGTATCATTCGCCTGCAAAATCCCTATACCGGTGAAAAATTCACGGGTGAATATTGGTACAATGGCAAATATATTCCGGCTGCTTTTGCCGAAATCAAAAAATTGATGCGTGACCACCGCGCGAACGAACAATTCCCGATCGACCCGCGATTGATGGACATCCTGTTCGTTATGCATGTCCGTATCAAAAACGCGGCGCCGTTTGATGTGCTGTCCGGTTACCGTTCGCCCGCAACCAATGCGCGTTTGCGCCGCCGCAGCGAAGGCGTGGCTCGTAACAGCCTGCATATGACGGGGCAGGCGATTGATCTGCGTTTGCAGGGCACGCGTTTGACCTCTTTGCGCAGCACGGCGATTGACCTGAAAGCCGGCGGCGTCGGTTTTTATCCGCGCAGCAATTTTGTGCATGTGGATACCGGACGTGTCCGGCATTGGTGATTGATGCCTGATAATATTCATGATTAAAAAAGCCCCGCTGTTGATGCGGGGCTTTTTTAATCATGTTTATCAATTGCTGAACGGGTCAAGCAGGCGGTCTATATATTGCCTTTCTTCACGCGGGCGTTCCCAGTCGTTTGACCGGCCGCGCAGCTCTTCGATAATTTCCTGCACGCGGCGGCGTTCTTTTTCATCCGGAATTTTGACGTTGCTATAGGGCTGCGGCTTGCCCTGTTCGCGGCCGAGCGGGTCATATCCTTCGCCGTAATTGCCGGGGGATTGCTGCCCGCTGCCGCTGCCGCCGCCAGACATGCCGGCTTTCATCTGGTCGGCGATCTGCTGCATGGCCTGATCCTGACCTTCTTGCAGCTGTTTCAGCGCTTCTTTCTGGTGCGGCACGGATTTATCGGGGTTATTGCCGCCCAGCTGCTGCTGCGCGCCCTTCATTTCCTGATCCGCATTGCCGAATTGTTCCGGCACTTCGGGCATGTTTTCGCCCATGTCGCGCATGACGCCGCCCAGTTCTTTGCGGATGCGGCCTTGCTCGCCGGCTTCTTCACCGCTGTCTTCTTGCGGCTGTTTTTTGCCGGTTTGGTCGATCAGCTTTTGCTGGTCTTGAATCAGGTCTTCCATCTTTTGCAGGTTCTCGAGCGCTTTTTGTTCGCGCTCGCCCATCGCATTGCTTGGGTCTGTATTATCCAGCATTTTTTGCATCAGTTCGGTCATGGCCTGCATTTGCTCGCGGCTGTCGCCGTGCTGCATTTGCTGCATCATTTTTTCGATGTCGGACATGTCCATTTTTTCCATCAGCTTTTGCGCCAGTTCGGGCGAAATCTGCGGCTGCTTTTGCTGTTCGCCGTCGCCCTGTTCCATGCGCTGGCGCATTTCCTTTGACAGTTCCTGCATATACTGCTGGGTTTTCTGGTTAACGTTATCGCTCAGCTGCTGGAGTTTTTCTTCGGAAATGTTTTTGTCGTTCAATGCCTGGTTCAGTTGTTGCAGCGCCTGACGCAGCTCTTCGCGCGCCAGGACCAGACCGCCGTCTTCAAGGCGCAGGGCAAGGTTCCACAAAATATCGCGCACCGTATAGGCGGAATAGGGGGTGGGCGTATAGCCAAGGCGTTTGATAGAAACCACAAGCCCCAGAAACACGCGCAGGTCTTCTTTGATAACCGCGGGGCGGTTGGCAAGCTGGGCCAGCATCGTGGCTGTGATGCGGTATGTCAGCGGGTCGTCAAAACGGATCAGACGTTTACGTTCGCGGTTCACGGCAATGGCGGCGGGGTTTTTAAATTGGCGTTCCGGCAATACCATTTTTTCGATATTGCTTTCGGCTTTGTTGCCGCTTTCGTCCGTGGCGATCAAACGGATGCTGACCGGCGTGCCCGCCATGGGGTGGTGCGCCAGATGTTCGACATGCTGTTCGGCTTCGCGGCTTTTTTGTCCGCTGAAGGGGATGTCGAAAACAATTGTTTCATGCCATTTTTCGGCAGGGATATCGGGCGACGGTTCGATCACGGCCTGCAAGCTGCGAATGCCGTAATCATCGCGGGCGGTATAGGTGATTTTCAACGATGCGCGGTCAGCGCTATCCGCGCTCAGGATTTGCACTTCCGGCTGGCCATCCGGAATGATGTCGATCTGCCAGCTGCCCAGCGGGCTTTGCCACCAGCCGCGGCGGATTTCCATCATGCCGCTTTTGCTCAACGGCGTTTCGAGGGTAAAGCTGCCCGGAGCAGCTTCGATAAAACTGCCGGTTTTTTCGCCAGCGTAAAAAAGCTTCGGCGCGGATTTGATGCCGCCCACGCGGAGTTTCAGGGTACTGCCGTCCGGTACGCGGGCTTCTGTCGCTGTCGTGCGGCCGCTTTGCGCCGTGGCCAGAAATACCGGCGCGGCATGGGTATAGGCGGGCGGTTCGATCCAGATATCCATGGTGATCTGCGCCGGCTGCATTTTAAACAGCGCGGGCGGCTGCACGGCTAATTTCAGCCGCTCAAAGGCTTTGCCCTGCGCCAGAACCAAAGCAGCGGCAAGGCAGATCATGGCGGTAAAACGCAGGCCGTATTTATCCATGCGGCCCACACGCGGACGTGGTCGCCAGATACGCAAGGAACCCCAGCTTTGCTGCGCTTCGTCACGGGCGCGGTGCCATAAACGGAGGGCGGCGGGGCTGGTGCCTTCTTCCGGTTTGTCGTGCATCATGGCCAGCGGGCGGTGTTTCAGTCCGGATTCACGTTCAATGCGGCGTTCCACTTGCCAGCGGCGGGGTAGGGTAAAACGCCGGCCGGTCAGGAAAACCGCAGCAATAATGGCGGCAAGGAACAGGGCCAGGGCGGCAATGTGCCCCGTCTTGCCCAGTTTGAAAATCAGCCCGCTGAGGGCAAGGGCGCCAAAGAACATCAGCAGTGTGATCACCGCCCACAGCCGCGCCCACAAACGTTCCGCCCAGAGGGAGATAAAGCTCCACCCGATCGTCCATCCGTATAATGCGCGCCGCAGCATGTTCATTAATCAAGCCACTCCGGTATCTGGTCCATTTTCAAAAGATCCTGCACCGTTTGCG
>JAVEWI010000253.1:0-3399 GCA_034004625.1 Bdellovibrionales bacterium | reverse complement strand
TACCTTGTACAGCCACGGTGCATTGACAGACCGGCCAAAATACCTATTTTTACATCCACAAGTAGAATTTGGCGCATTCAAAAGCCGAATCAAGTGCTTAGACCTCCCGCCTTGAATGTGTTTCAGAATGCGGGTAAACTTCTCCATCCACCGTAAACGCGGCCCCGGTACAAACGCCCCGATGCCGCAGACAAGGTACAAGATGACACAGCCCAAAACCGCCGCAGCCCGCACGTCCAGCGCCCTGCAACGCCGCGCCAGCGCCATTGCCCTCGCTTTTGGCGTCTCTATGGCCGCAGCGCAGGAAACAGCCGCAGACCCTGCCGCGGCAGATGCCTTGCCCCCCGCGCTCGGCCCCGTTGAAACACTGTGGAAAACCAATCTGGTCGATGCGGTTTTGCGCCTGCGCACCTGCCCCGAAACCGGCATTTGCGCCGCCCTGCATTGGGTAAACCCGTCTGACCGGGCCGCCTTTGATTATTTCGGCGATCAAAGCACCAAAAAAACATTCCGCCCCACGCAGCAGGATATTCTGGGCCTGTGCGATTACGCGCCGACCATGCAGTTCAATCAGGTCGCCCCCAACCGCTGGGAAGGCAAGCTGCATATGCGGGGCAAAGGCATGACCGTTAATGTCCGCGCCACACTGATGGGCGAAAACCGGATTGACGTTGTTGCCTCCAAGGCTTTTCTGTCCGAACGCGACACATGGACGCGTGTTGCGGCGGATGACCCCCGTTATCCGCGCTGCACCGCGCCCGCACGCTAAATACCGCCCCTCTTTAAAACACCAAGGAATGACATAGATATGACCGCCCAAACCGCCGCCGCCGCGCAAAGCCAGCCGCAGGCCGCCATCACGCTTGAAGACATCCGCCATCTGGTACGCAGCGATTTCCCCGCATTATCCGCGCAAATCGCCCCCACCGCCGCACAAACGCTGGGCACGCTCGCGCCGCTGCGCCAATGGCTGGCCGATACGCAGGGCAAGGCATTGCCCGATCTGCGCCACCCGCGCATCGCTTTGTTCCTGAGCCGCCACGGCATGGCCGCCGATATGCAGGATGACCTGCACCTTCTGCCCGCCGCATTGGCAAAACCAGCCCATCCGCTTTCCGCCATTGCCGCCACGCTGAATGCAGATTTGCAGGTTTATGAACTCGATATCGAAACCGCCAGCGGGGATCCGGCACAAGGCCCCGCCCTTGGCGAAGCCGAAGCGCTGCAAGCGCTTTCCTACGGCATGATGGCCGTACAATCCGGCGTGGACAGCGCGGTCATCGCCCTGCCCAATCCCGCCGCCGCCGTTGCCGCGGAAAATATCCGCACCGCACTGGCAAAAGGCGACGATGCCCTTGCCGCCCTTTTGCAATTCGGCGGGTTTGATATTGCTGCCGCGCTGGGCGCCGCGATTGCCGCGCGCCTTGCCAAGGCGCCTGTTATTCTGGACGACAGCGCCGAAGTGATTGGCGACATGCTCGCCGCCCTTGCCCCGCAAGGCGCCGCACATCTGCGCCGCGCCCGCAATATTTTGCCGGCCGAAATGCAAAACCCCGCCGCCGGCCTGCGCGCCGCACTGGCACTGGCACTGGCCACCTCGCTGGCCAAAGCGGCATAAAACCAGCAAGCCCACTGGCACGACATTCGCTGCAAATAAAAAAACAAACACAAAAAAACGCGCCCTGTCACAGGCGCGTTTTTTTAATTCGCTTGCGGCGTGGATTAGAACACGTCGCCACCGATGCCGCCATTACCCGGCGGTTTGGGGGGCTTGGGCGGTTTCGGGCCCGTCAGCAGTTTCGGCGTTTTGGTCAGGCTTGCGTCTTTGATCAGTTCCAGATCGCCCTTCGCGCCCACTTCCACACGGTAGGGAGAGCCTGCGCCTTCGCCCACTTTGTTGAAGATCTGCACAAAACGCGCATCCAGTTTCTTGTCGCTGCCCCAGATAGCGGTTGCTTCGGCATGCAGCTGTTCTTCCTGACCGGGAGGCAGCATGATTTTGTTAAAAGGATTGCGTGCCGCCTTGATGATTTCCTTGCTCATGGCTTCAAGATCGGTAATCACGCGCGCCATATAGGCACGTTTGGTATCGGTGCCGGCATTTTGCAGGTTTTCGCTGCGCTCGCTCGGGTATGCGTCAATATGCGCAACTTCCGCGACCAGACCGGAAACAGAACTGCCGAATTTCTTTTCGATGTTTTCGAAATCGATGGGGGAACGTACGCATTCCACCAGCAAAACAGCCGCCAGAACTTCCGGAGAAGCCGCATCGGCGTTTTTGTGCAGCTCGACCGCCGGATCAAGGCGTTTTGCCGCAAAGATTTCCGTCAGGCTTTTTTTCACCATCGGCACCAGCGCGGTCATTTGCTGTTTTTGCTGGTCATCCAGCTTTTTTTTCTGCGCTTCGAATTGTTCCTGCGACAACTGGCCGGATTGACGCGCGATGTCGAGCAGCATCTTTTGCTCGTCAAAAATCATGCCCACTTGCTGCTGGACGCTTTTCAGCATCTCTTTTTCGCCAGCCATGGTGTTTTGCTTGCTGTAGTTAAAGGCGTCTTCCACCAGCTTGTTCTGGGGCAGGCCTGAATCCTTGAATTCCATCTGCTTTCTCCTCGGAGGCTCTGTGTGAGTCTTTTCTTGTGTTTTTTGCGTCTAAATTGATAGCATTATTTTACGCAAAACACAAACGTGACATAAAATTATTATTTTATGTTAATTATTCACCGGATTGCAGTAAAGTCCCCTGCCGCCGCGCGTCATTCAGCGCCCAATTGAGCACAAAAGCCCCGATCGCCATATAAATGACGTTCAGGCCGAAAGCTCCCCACATATAATCTGCCCGAAATACCCCATCGATGGTCAGGGCGCGCAGGCCTTCGAATACATGCGTGGCGGGTAAAACCTGCCCCACCTGCTGCATCCAGACGGGCAGCACATCGGGGGTGTAATAAACCGCGCAAAACGGCGCGAGGGCAAAGGTCGTCATCCAGGCAAGGCTTTCCGCGCCCGGCCCCGCCTTGACCAGGACGGCGGTAATCAAAAGCCCCAGCCACCATCCCATCATGACCAGATTCAAAAAGAAAAAGACCAGCGGCAAACCCATATCGAAAATCGAAAACCCGTAAAACGGCACGGCCAGCAAGGCCGCAGGCAAAACCCCGACCAATGCGCGGCAAAACGCGACCAGCATAATCGCGCCCATCCATTCCAGCGGGCGCAGGGGGCTGACAAACAAATGCCCCATGTTACGCGCCCATGTTTCTTCCAGATAGGCGACTGACAGGCCGATTTGCGTGCGGAACAAAATATCCCACAGCAAAACCGCGCCCAGAATGGTGCCCATCGCTATATCCAACGTGGTCATGTCGCCGCCGCCGCGCGCGGCAAAAAACCGGCTGA
>JAVEWI010000005.1:0-15981 GCA_034004625.1 Bdellovibrionales bacterium | reverse complement strand
AGGCCCGCCGCAAAGGCAAACCCCGCGGCGGGGAGTGGGAATTGTGAGCCGGAAATACCTATGCGGCCTGATCGCCGCGGGTGACAAAGAAGGCCTGCGCGAAGCGCTGGACAATCCCGCCTTTGCCGGATTTGCCCATGGCGCGGATGCCGATGGCCGCAGTTTGCTGCACGATGCTTTGGCCGCGGGATGGGAAGATTTCACCGCAAGGCTGATCCAATCCGGCGCACCCGTGCATACGCCCGATGCCCATGGCCAAACACCCCTGCATATCGCCGCCGCGCAAGGATTAACCGCCGCCGCAGAAATATTGATCCGCGCCGGTGCCACAATCGATGCCCGCGCCCATGACACCCCTGCAGGCTCTCCGGTTGCATGGCAAGGCGACACGCCGCTGCATCTGGCCGTGCAAAACGGCCATGCACAAACCACCGCGTTTTTACTGGCGCAGGGGGCAGACCCGAAATTGACATCACCCGCCACGTCGGGCGGCATGCCCAGAACGGATGGAATGAATGTCTTTCACCGCGCCGCCGCAGGCGACAGCGTTCCCGTACTGGATGTTTTGCTGGCGCATGCCGATGCCGGACATATCAATGATTTTTGCGACACGGGCAAAACCCGCGCCGATGGTTTCCGCCTTGCCCTGCAATCCGGCCATGTGGCGGTGGTGCAGCGGTTGATTGACCATGGTGTCGATCTCAACCGCCGCGACAGCGAAGGCCACCGCCCGCTGCATTGGTTATTGCTGCACCGGCGGACAAGGGCGGAAGCCCTGCCGATGATCCGGCTTTTGCTGACAAAAGGCGCGGATGGCGACAAGGCCACGAATCTATGGGGCGAAACCCCGCTGATGACAGCGGCAAAGGCGGATTTTCCCGAAGCCATCGCCCTGCTGCTGGACCACGGCGCAGACGCCAAACGCCAGAGCAAATTTTTGGAAACCGCGCTGCATTTCGCGGCCAAACATTACACGATTGAAAATATCACCCTGCTGCTGGATGCAGGCGCAGACATAGACGCCGCCGACCGCACCGGACATACACCCTTGCATATTGCCGCGCATCACAACCGCCGCGATGTTGTCAAAACCCTGATTGCGCGCGGCGCCAATGCCTTGGCCACCGACCGCCGCGGCCGCACGCCGGACCAGCTGTGTCAGGCGCCTATTCAGGAAAACACGCGGTATCTGGTATTGCAGGCGCAAAAAAACGCGGCGCATCCGGCGCCCAAATTGGAAAACGGACGGCTGCGCAGCCGTTTCACCATCAAAAGCCGCCGCCAAAGCCCCCTCGCGCGGCCCATTGGTAAAAAACCGCCTTCTAACGGGGGCGGTTATCGGCCATAATGCCATCCGGTACGTTTTTTGGCGCGCCTAGGCCGCCGCAAAGCAGAAAGAGCCCGAAACTTGCAGCACCCACCAAGCCCTGAGTCTCTGGAACCACCTCGCCCCGATACAATCAACAAACCGGTTGATTATGTCGGCAATACCTATCTGCACGCCCTGTGCCGCGCGGGACAACCCGCCAGCCGCGTCATCGATGCCATTCAAAAATTCGGCGCGCAGGTCAATGCCGTCAATAACGACGGTTATTCACCCCTGCGCTATGCTATCGAATTCGGCACTGCCGAAACGGTGGATGCCCTGATGAAACACGGCGCGCAGCCGGTTTACAAAATCGGCAACAAACAATTCAACGCCGTGACTGCCGCGATTCACCGCGGCCGCGCGGATACGCTGGTTGCGGTTTTGCAAGGCGGCGGGGCGGCGCATTTAAACGCCCCCGGCCTTGACCACCGCGGCGATGCCGACCAGACTCCGCCCGTTTCGCTGGCGGTGCAAAAGCATCACTACGACATGATTATGCCGCTGGTGCAGGCAGGCGCATCGCCCAACCGCACCGCGCCCGGCACGGGTTACACACCGCTTATACAAGCCGCCGCGCTGGACGCGGGACGTGTTTTGCATGCCTTGGTGCGTGCCGGCGCGGATTTGAACGGCCGCGGCAGCAACGGGCAAACCGCCCTGCATCACGCCGCCGACAACCAGCACCGCCGCGAAGCGCTGGAAGTTCTGATCTCCCTCGGCGCGGATCTGGAAGCGCGCGACGGACAAGGCCGCACGCCTTTGATGATCTCGGTCGAAGCCGGATACCACCGCGCCGCCGAACGTTTGTTGCAAGCAGGCGCAAACCCCGATGCGCGGAATGAAAAACAAAACGGCGAAACCGCGTTGATGATCGCCGCCCGCAAGGGGCATGCGGACTGCGCGGAGCTTTTGCTCAAGGCCAAGGCGAATCCGCTGCTGACCGACGCCTTCAACCGCACGGCAGCGAAAATATCCCAGGACAGCCCGGACGCGAACCGCGCGCATTACGACCCCATCATGGGGCATAGCGCGCCGCAGCCCAAAACCATGCTGGCAGAGGCGGAAAAAATCGCCACGGCCAAAGTATTTGAAAAACAATACCGCGAACAAAAAAACAAAAACAAAAAAAACGGGCCCTAAAACCCGAACAAAAAACATCACGGCGGCGGTCGATACAGGGTGTCCTTCAGGACAAAGGACGACGACGTGAAAAAGAAAAAAACAACAGCGCAGGCGGCTTTTAACAAAAGCCGTAAATCCGGCGAAGCCAAAGCCCCGCGCGCCGCATTCAACGGACGTTTTGTCAAGGATCCGGATAAAATCACGGATGCCGCCACCGGCCGCACGCGTTTGATTGACGCCATTTTGGCTGCCGATTTACAAACGGCGCAAAGATTGCTGGAATCCGGCGCCAGCCCGAACAAAGCCACCAAAGAAGGCAAAGCGCCGCTGCATTACGCCGCGCGTCTGGGCCAGACGGATATGATCGCGCTGATCGCATCCTATGGCGCGCAAACAAACCCGCGCGACAAAACGCAGCGCACCCCCCTGCACGATGCATTGGAAGCGCCGCAGGCGCTGCGCGTCATCGGTGCGCTGATCCGCCACGGCGGCAATGCCAATATTGCGGATAACACAGGCCGCCTGCCCCTGCACCATGCGGCGGCGGGTAGTTCAAACGCGGTTGTGCGCCGTTTGTTGAAACATACCGACAACCCGAATACGCCTGACAAAGCCTATGCCCAGCCGCTGCATCTGGCCGCGGAAAGCAACAGCATAGACGTGGTGCAGACCATTTTGTTCGAACGCGTCGCGGTTTTCAGCGCCAATCAAAAAGGCGATACCGCATTGCATCTGGCCGCCATGCGCGGCGATCCTGAAATGGCGCAATTTTTGCTGAAAACAGATGCGGTGCAGATGGTCAATGCCGTGAACCTTGACGGGCGCACGCCGCTGCACGCCGCCATTAAATCCGGCAATGAAAAACTGGTCCGCGCGATGGTGGAGGCCGGGGGCGATACAAACCTTGCCGACCGCAGCGGCATGACCGCGCTGCACGAAGCGGTCATGGGCAATAACCCGCGCATCGTCAAATTCCTCATCGACAGCGGCGCGCATGTCAGCCGCCTGCCGCGCAATGTCAAAACCCCCGCATTGGTTCTGGCCATACAGCAGCGCCGGTCGGAAAGGATTTTGCAACATTTGATGGATGCGGGCGCGGATGTGAATACGCCCAACGATGACGGACAAACGCCCTTGATGGCGGCGGCATCGCGCGGGGATGCGGCATTGGTATCATTGCTGCTAGGATCGGGCGCGGACCCTGCGGTCACCGACAAACACGGACAAAACGTTTTGCATTATTGCACCACAGGTATTCCCGCAGCACAGGTCGAGGTCATGATCCGCGGCGGCGCAAATGTGAACGCCAAAAGCGCATGGGGCCGCACCGCATTGGTCGCGGCGGTGCAGGAGCGTAATATAACCCTTGCCGAAACGCTGCTGAAACACGGCGCCGATCCGAAAGTGGCGGATGCGCAGGGCGCAACGCCGCTGCACGCTGCATTGCAGCTGCGCAATACATCGCTGATTAACCTGCTGATTGAAAAGGGCGCGGATGTAAACGCCGCCGCGCATTATTCCAAACTGACCCCGCTGCATCTGGCCTGCCATCAGGGCATGGAAAGAGAGGCGCAAAAATTGCTGGAAAAAGGCGCGAACCCGAATGCGCAGGACAACCTCGGGCGCACGCCGCTGATGAACCTGATGCAAGGCGGCTATGTGAATGCGGAGCTGGTGCGCAATATGCTGAAACACGGCGCAGACCCGCTGCAGGAAGATCAATTCGGCACCAATGCCTATGACATGGCGCATAACCAGCGCAAGGCGGTGGTCGTTGAAATGTTCCGCCAGCACGGGCTCAAAAAATCGGCCAGACCCTATAACCCCAAGCCGCCACGGCCGCCCTGGGGCGGGGGTTTCTATTAACCTATTGATATAAAATAACAAACAAGTTTTCATAGACATAATCTACGGTGGGCGATAAGATAGGCGCCTCGACCGTACAGCGCGACAAGGATCTTACGATGGCACGTAAACAACCCGCTTCGCCCAATGCTGCCTTTCTCAAGGCCGTACGTGACGGTGATTTTGAAAGCCTTCCCTATCATGTCGAAGACAAAGGCGCATCGCTGGACGCCCGCGATGAAAACGGCCGCAGCGCCATGCATATCGCGGCGGAACGCGGGTTTACACGCTGCATCGAAAAACTGATCGAACTGGGCGCGAATATCGACGTACAGGACCGCAATCTTGAAACCCCGCTGCATATCGCGGCACGCCAGACGCATGGCGTGGATACGTCTTCGTTCCTGATTTTGCACGGCGCGGATGTATCCATCAAAAACCGTTTTGGCGATACGCCCTTTACGCTGGTCAAACAGGAAAACCGCCTGAAAGAAGTGTTGCGCGCGGCATGGTTGTCGGCGCTGGACAAAAACCCGCTGGACATGAACATTGTCACCGAACAGGACATTGTGATTGCCAAGCCTGTGGCATTCAAACGCCGCGGCGCCCCGCCCGCTCCCTGAGTTTTTTCACAAAATTGATACGTGGATAATATCGCTGCGATGCCGCATGCACGCTTGCTGCACTGCGGTTTGTTGCATAATCCTGTTGCAATATTACGCCGCGTAAAATCAGCCCGCAAACCTTGGCGGAAATGCATAAAACCTTGCGCCATAAGGCTTGCAGCCGCTGCGGAGTGATAATAATATGTCAAGAATCCAAGTGATTTGAATATTTTTATATCAGGCTGCCCGCCGCGCAAACCGCATGCATACGGAAGCGCCCGCAGCCGCAGAAGCGAGAGACATGCCATGGAACCCAAGCCTATTTCCAACAGCTTCAATACGCAGGCAAATGGCGACACGCCTGATACACCGGATCGCAAGGCAAATGACAATACAAACCGCGCCGCCGAAACCGCAGCGGTGATTGTAACCGAGGGCGCGCTGCTGGCCGCCGCCAAAGCCAATAAAATTGACGAGGCCCGCGCCCTGCTGCAAGCCGGCGCAAAGGTCAATGAAGTGAACAGCAGCAATGAAACCGCGCTGGTTTTGTCACTGGCACATTACAGCCCGCCGCTGACGCGCCTGTTTTTGCATTTCGGCGCGGATGTTGCGCGGTTTGAAGAACAGCAGGGTAAATCGCTGCTGTCCTTGCTGCGCCACGCTGATTCGAATTTCCATGCGGAAGAAGAACCCCTCGCCTGCCTTTTGCTGGACCACGGTGCGGCGGCGGATGTGAAGGACAATCACGGCCTGCCGCTGATATCACGCTATGCCTCTCTCGGGATGCTGCAAGCGGTGGAGCGTGTTCTGGAAGCCGGTGCAAACCCGAATGCCGCAGGGGAAAACAACCGTTGTTCCGCGCTTTATTACGCCCTGACCAATAACAAACAAACGGTATCGATTATCGAAGCCCTGCTGAAATCCGGCGCGAACCCGGACGGGGTAGAGGGCGAAACCACGCCGCCGCTTTATACCGCCGTAAACAACAAAAACCACGCCGCCGCCGAAGCCTTGCTGAAAGCCGGCGCCAATCCGGATCATGCGCATACCTATACCCCGCTTTATGCGGCGCTCAAAAACAACGATACGCATATGGCGCAAACGCTGGTGGCCCATGGCGCAAATCCGGAACAAGCGATGACAGGCGGCCTGCGCGCGCTTGATATGCTGGTGCAATCAAACGCCGCTGCTGACGTGATAGAAACCGCCCTGACGCTGGGGTTCAAAGCCGATACATGCCGCCTGGACGAACATGCCGCGCCGGTTGAAACCGCGCTGCATCTGGCCGTGCGCCACAACCGCATGGATATGATTAACCAGATGTTGAAACACGGTGCAGATCCTTTATGCGTGGATGGTTTTGGCTATACCCCTCTGCAACTGGCGCACAGCCTGCATGGCAATGAAAACCCTATTGTGGACCGCCTGCGCCTTGCCGATGGCGCTGCGCGGGTTGAACGCGAACGCGCCATTCGCGCCGCCGCTGTGGATCGGCCGCCCGCTGGCAATGTGCCGCCCACGCACCGTCCGCCGCCGAAGCCCTAATGCTCAAGTTCCTGATTTAAATACCTGTGCACTGGGTCGCCGATAAAAAGGCCCGCCGCCCGAACGAGGTTTACATGTATCCCGCTTTTAACCGATCATCGCAAAAACCGCCGCTGGGTATTAACGCGCCATTGGACGACCGTGGCCGCACCGCGCTGCATCTGGCTGTTGAAAAAGACGACACCAATGCCGTGCTGCGCCTCTTGCGCCTTGGCGCCAATATCAACCAGACGGACAAACAGGGCCAGACCCCGATTTTTGAAGCCGCGGCAAAACGCCTCGACGGCATGGTTGATCTTCTTGTCTCGCATAACGCGCAAACACAGCACCGCGATACGCAAGGCCGCAGCCTGACCGAATGGGCCATTGAAACCGGCGCCGATGCGACCTTTATTTCGATGCTGGCCAGTTACGGCGCGCCGTTTGAGCCCGCGCAAAAAACCCGCCGCACCCCCCTGCACCGCGCAGCAGAACAAGGCCGCACCGATTTGATCGAAGCGCTGGTGCAACAAGGGTTAGACCCCAATGCCCGCGACAGCGACGGCAAAACGCCTTTGCACCTGGCAACCGCCGCCGGACATGTCTCCGCCATGCAGGCATTGATCGCACAGGGCGCAAACCCCACAGCGCGCGATAACGATATTGTCACCCCGCTGCATATCGCCGCGGAAAAAGGCAACCTGCCCGTGCTGGATTACCTGATGACGCTGCATGAAGTACGCATCAGCATCAATCAATACGCGGCCTATCAAACCGGATTTACGCCCGTTATGGCCGCCGCCGCGCATAACCATACCGAAGTTATTGAACGTCTGGTCGCCCATGGCGCGGATTTGAACAAGACGGATAACCAGAACCGCCACAGCCTGTTCATTGCCGTTGAAACCGGCAAGGTGGATGCCGTGCGCAAGCTGATTGCCCTTGGCGCGGATGCCAGCCGCGATGTTCTGTCGAACAGCAACAAATCCCCCATGATGCATTGGGTAAACGACAATCACTATGGTGAAATACTGGGTATGATCGTGGGCGCGGGCGCCAATATCAATGCCACAGACAGCAACAATCAAACGGCACTGCACCGCGCCTGTGATTACATGCGGCATGAACAGATCAAATGCCTGTTGCAACTGGGTGCGGATGCGAATGCCGTAAACAACCACGGCCAGCGCCCGATTGACGAGCTGATGGACAATTACGGGTACCGTAATAACGATATGCCGGAGACAATTGACGCACTGCTGCGCGCCGGCGCGGATGCGGGCATATCGCCGTCGCCGCTGGTACAGCGTGCGCCTCTGCATATCGCGGCAGAGGCGGGGCATGTGCAGTCCGTCCGCATGCTGATTAAAAAAGGCGCGCCGGTCGATGTGCCCGAGCGCAGCAGCACCCACATGACGCCGCTATTGATGGCCGCGGAAAACGGCAATTTGCAAATTGTCGAAATGCTGCTGGAGGCCCATGCGAATATCGAAAAAACAGACAGCGAAAAACGCAATGCCCTGCATCTTGCCGCCAAGAGCGGGCATATGCATGTTTGCCAATACCTGCTGGATAAGACATCCCTGCATATCAATACGCCCGATGCCGATGGCATGACGCCGCTGCATCATGCCTGCGCGCGCGAAAAAACACTCGTCATCAAAATGCTGATCGAACGCGGCGCAGATATTCATGCCGAAGATAAAAACGGGGATACCCCCCTGCACCGCGCCATGAAAGACCGCGGGGATGACACGATTGATGCCTATGTACAGGCACTGGGCGCGGCGGTTGATCTGGATGTACTGTCCGCACGCGGGCGCACGCCGCTGATGGACGCGGTTGAAACCGGCTTCGCCCGTTCGGTCGAAAAATTGCTGGCAGCAGGCGCTGACGTCACCCGCCCCGGCACGGATGGCAAAACCGCGCTGCATATCGCGCTGGAAGAACAGCAAACCAGCCTTGCCCTGACCTTGATCGAATCTTTGCAGCAGCGCGGCATCCATCCCGATGCCCTGGTCGATAACGCAGGCAATACGCCGCTGCATCTGGCTGCGCAAAAAGACATGTACAGCGTTATTGAAAAATTGATCAAACGCGGGGCGGATATTGACCGCCCCAATGCGGATGGCAATACCCCCCTGCATCTGGCAAGCGAAAAACACAACCTGTCTGCGGTTAACCTGCTGGTCGGGGCGGGCGCAAAAACACTTGTGCCCAATAAAGCAGGCGAAACCGCGCTGGATATTGTGATGAAAGACGAACAAGGCTATCTTTTTGACGCAATGCTGCCCTTTGCCCTGAACGAAGAGCTTGAAAAAAGCAAAGAAGCAACGCCGCCTGCACCGCAAAAACCGCAAGACAAGCAAGCACCCAAAGCGCCGAAACCGCCCGGCCTCTGACCTTATGCACCGCCGTTCACAAACAGGACACCTGCCATGACAAAAACCACCTGCCCCCGCTTCCCTGTTTCTTTTGCCCGGCGCGGTGCTGTCATTGCGGGCATTTGCCTTTGGGCTGCAGGGGCGGCACCTGCCTTTGCCATGGAAGATATTTTCAGCGCGCAACAAGAATCCGTGGAAAAACCGGGCGGCGGAATGAAAGTCGTCACCCCGCTCAAAGACTGCCTCGACAAGTTGCCGCCAGAAGAAGCGGCGGCTGTGCAGCGCAATTTCATGAAGCCTTATCAGGAATGCCATTTACGCCTGCAAGCATTCCTGCAACGCGGCGGCAGCCTGAATAATACCGAAAATGCGGCGACCGCAGAGGGTGAAGCCAAAACAAAAACCGTGACGGCAGGTGAAAAAGAGCCGCCCCCCGCTGAAAACCCCCGCAATTTTATCCGTGTGCGCAAAGATGACGGCCCCCGCCGCCCTGCCGCGCATTATGGTGACGTACAGGATAAAGAAGAAGCACCGCCGCGCCCGGCATGGGATAGCGGCTATAACCGTTAATCTTTCTTTGATATAATACAGGCAGGTTTCAAAGCGCGGCAGCAAGCCGCGCAAAAGGGAGAATCATGTTTTTTATACCCCGTAAAATGCCGGCAATCACGGCGGCTGTTTTTTTGGCTCTTTGCGTTTTTGCCGTCCCCGCCATAGCGCAGGAAGATGATGCTGATTATGCAGGTACGCAAGGGTTTCAGGGTTTTGTCGGGCGTGATGCCAATAGCCCGGTGATGCAGGCACAGCCCGACCCTGCGCCGCCCATGCTGCCCCCTGTTTTCAGTACCGTCAAAGAATCTGCCGCGCATGAAGAAGCCGCCGCACCGCCCGTGGCTGATCCTTGTGCCGAATTCACGGATTCTTACGACAGCTACAATGTTTGCCAAGACCGCATCAAAAAAATCGAACGCATGCGCGATGCGAAAAACCGCCGCCTGGGTATTGAACCGGCTCCGGCCCCTGCACCAGCGCCCGCCGCACCAACGGCATCAGATACAGCAAAACAAACCACCGAAAAACTGGAAGAGCTGGAACAAAAGCTGAAAGACAAAGAAGCCGCCGACAATGCGCGCCGCACGGCGCCTACGACCAAAAAGGGTATTGGCGAATTCAGCCGCCATCCGGACAAAGGCAACAATCTTTTTAGATAAAAAGGACTTATTGATAGCCGCGGCGGCGAATGGAAAGTGGTTTTACAACGCTGATATCGCGTTTACTGCCTTCGGTAATCTGCTTCACATCATAACGGCTGAAAGCCTGTTTGACTTCGTCTTCCAGCCCCCATTGACGGGCATAAAACATCATATCACGCCCGCGGGCATCTGCCACATCCACACGCGCGCCCGCTTTTAACAAAGAAACCGCGCAGTCGCGATAACCGCCAAGGCAGGCGAGCATCAATGCCGTATGCCCTTCCTTATCGCGGTCTTCCAGACGCGTATCCGGATAGGACAAGATTTTTTGTACGGCTGCCGTATGGCCCGCCGCTGCCGCAATCATCAAAGGCGTGCGGCCCTGCGCATCCTCCGTCTGTATCGGCGTACCTTGTGCTACGATGTCGTCAAACAGTGACACCAGATTATTTTTGGCGGCAATGGCAAAGGCGCTTTGTCCTTCATGATTGACCGCTGTCATGTTGAAAGATTTTTTGAGACAAAAAGCAGCCGCCTGTTCATGCCCCTGTGCAAGAGCCTGCATCAGCGCATTGTTCCCCGCCGCATTAACGGCGCAGGTTTCAGCGCCGCGCGCGAATAAAAAATCCAGCATGGGCACACTGCCATGGGTGCCGCCCCATATCAGGGCTGTATTATCCTGTTTGTCCGACCGGTTAACCGCAGCGCCCTGGGCATAGGCTTTTTCCAGCGCGGCAAGATTACCTTCGCTGGCGGCTTTGAGAAAATCGCTGGTGGCGTTTTCTTTGCGGATGTCGCTGTGGGAACCGCTGGGGCTCATGGACTAAAGCCTTTGGTCTGGGACGTTATAACGGTGTCTATCTTAAGTTTCATATATGGAAATGTCAAACATGCTGCTAAAATATATATATTTCAAATGCTTACACTATATCCCGGCGATCTCCCGCTGTTTCTGAAACCTGCTGCATCCGATTGTAACCAAGCCTGCGGATTTGATTCGCTGCCTTTTCCACCCCCCTTGGCGCCAAAAAAACGAAGCAGCCTATGTGGCTGATGCCACACAGAAAAATGACACTCCCTGCATGCACGGCGCTTCCCCGTTTCAAAAAACTTTTGCCAGCGGGGATCATTTTTGACCAAATACAAACATGCTCCCGAATTGCGAGCGAAACTCCCCGCACACAAACGAAACAAAAACCCGCCCCCGCTTTCAACAGGGCGGGTTTTGCTTTGGACGGATGAATGACACAAAACATCAAAAAGAAAAAAACGGCCACGCACAAAACCGCTGCGCCGAAAAAAAAGCCTGCTGTAAAAAGCCGCAGCAAAGATCCCCGCAAATGCATCAATGTGCGCGCCATTCTGGATGCGCTGGAACAGCATGTATTGGGAGAGAAAAAAATGACATCAACCCAGGTTGGCGCCGCGCTGGCGTTGCTAAAGAAAACCCTGCCCGATATGGCTGCGCAAACGGCGGCAGGGGAATCCGCGCAAGCGAAAGAGCTCGACACCCTGCGCCGCGACATTGCCGCGCATGAAGACGCGCTCGGCGCCTTGGAATAACCGCGCATGGAATTAAGCGAACGCGAGCGGCGCATCCGTGCGCGGCTGATGACCGATTTTACCCATTACGCGGCAAAATGCCTGAAAATACGCACCAAGGACGGGCGCATCGTCCCCATGAAATTAAACAGCGCGCAGGAATATATTCACGCAAGACTGGAAGAACAGTTAATCACCACCGGTCGCGTGCGCGCCTTGATTTTAAAAGGCAGGCAGCAAGGATGTTCGACCTATGTGCAGGCGCGGTTTTACTGGAAAGTATCGCACCGCCGCGGCGTACGCGCCTTTATCCTGACGCATCTGGATGACGCATCGCGCGGCATTTACGGCATGGTGCAAAGGTTTTACGAGAATTGTCCCGAAGCCGTCCGCCCGCAAGCATCACGCAAATCGTCCAAGGAAATGATTTTCGGCAAACTGGATTCAGGATATGCGGTCGGCACGGCAAAATCATCCGGCGTGGGGCGTGCGCATACTTTGCAGTATTTTCACGGATCCGAAGTTGCCTATTGGGCGCAGGCGGAAAACCATGTATCCGGCATTTTGCAGGCCGTGCCCGATGCCAAAGGCACCGAAGTCATTCTTGAAAGCACTTCGGGCGGGGCGGCGGGGTTGTTTTACCAAATGTGCATGGATGCGCAAAAGGGACGCGGCGGATATATCTTTATTTTCGTGCCGTGGTTTTGGCAAACGGAATACCGCAAAACACCGCCCGCGGATTTTGCCCCAAGCGCGGAGGAGATTGAATACAAAGCCGCCTACGGCCTTGACGATGCGCAAATATATTGGCGGCATATCAAAATTGACGAGCTGGGCGGCATCTGGACGTTCCGGCGCGAATACCCGAGCAGCGCGGACGAAGCATTTCACAGCGACAAACCCGATGCCCTGTGGGACCGTGCGGGCATAGACCGCAGCCGCAAACATCCGGATGACGCGCCAGATATGAAACGGATTGTTATTGCCGTTGACCCCGCCATGACATCGGGGCGCAACAGCGATGAAACCGGCATTGTGGTCGCGGGGCTGGGCACCGATAACAAGGGATATATCATCGCAGACCTGTCCGGCCGCATGACGCCCGCGCAATGGGCATCGGCAGTGGTCAGCGCCTATTACAAATATCAGGCCGACCGCGTGGTGGCCGAAGTTAATCAGGGCGGTGATCTGGTTGAACATACGCTGCGCGGGTTTGACCCGTCCATTGCCTATAAATCCGTCCATGCCAGCCGCGGCAAAATCGCGCGGGCAGAGCCCGTGGCTGCGCTTGATGCGCGTGGCATGGTGCATCATCTGGGCGTTTTTCCCGCAATGGAAGACCAGATGTGCCGGTTTGACCCCTTGCAAGACAGCAAAAGCCCCGACCGCGTCGATGCACGCGTCTGGGCCTTGACCGAATTAATGCTCAGCGCGCGCCAAGCGCCGAAGCCGATGATTTGGCAACCTGATTGAATTTTTTAAACCCCGATAACCACCGGAGTATGCCGCATGGGCTGGAAGAATATTTTTGGATCCAAAAACAAACACGCCGCAGAGGCAAAAGCCAGCGCCAGCGCCCCCCTGCTGGTGCAATACGGCGTGGGTCAACCGCGCTTTACCCCGCGGCAGTATGACCAATTGGCCAAGGAAGCTTACCAAAAAAACGTTATCGCCTACCGCTGCATCCGGTTGATCAGCCAAAACGCCGCCGCCGTGCCGTGGGTGGTGATGCGCGGCAAGGGGGCGCACAAAACCCGCATGGAAGACCACCCGCTGGCGCAATTATTGTCGCAGCCGAACCCGATGCAGGGCGGGGCGGAATTATTTGCCAGCATTTACGGGTTTTACCTGATTGCGGGCAACGGATATATCGAAGCCGTTTGCCCCAAACGCGGCGATACCCCGCGGGAGCTTTGGACGCTGCGCCCCGACCGTATGCGGATTATTCCGGGGCATCACGGCATTCCATCCGCTTACCGGTATCAGGTGGGCGGGAATGCGGTGGATTTTCCGGTGGACGGCATTTCGGGCGCGGCGGATGTATTGCATCTGAAATCATTCCACCCGCTGGATGATTGGTACGGCATGAGCGCATTGGAAGCCGCCGCCGCCAGCATTGACCAGCATAATGATGCCGCGAAATGGAATGCGGCATTGCTGCAATCATCGGGGCGGCCATCAGGCGCGCTGATATACAAACCGCCCCATGCGGAAACCAGCGCCACGTTGACGGATGAACAAAGGCAGAGTTTGAAAACAGAGCTGGAGGCATTTTTCACCGGCGCGGGCAATGCGGGCAGGCCGCTGGTGCTGGAAGGCGGATTGGACTGGCGCGAAATGTCCCTGAGCCCCAAGGATATGGACTGGCTGGCCGGTAAAGACGTATCGGCACGCGAAATCGCCCTGGCTTTCCACGTGCCGCCGCAATTGGTGGGGATTGACGGGTCGCTGACTTTTGCGAATTTTGAACAGGCGCGGCTGGCTTTGTTTGACGATGCCATTTTGCCGCTGATCGACCATGTGAAAGACGAGTTGAACCATTGGCTGGCCCCGCGTTTTGGCGATGATATCAGCATAGATTATGACGTGGATAAAATCGAAGCTTTTGCCCAGCGGCGCGAAAAAATATGGCAGCGCGTGAATGCCGCCGATTTCCTGACATTGAACGAAAAACGCGCGGCGCTGGGCCTGCCGCCTTTGACGGGTGGGGACAATCTTGGCGCAGCCGTTTCCAAAACGGATACCACAGCATGACCGCCGCCGCATTCAATTTTCGCCATGCAGAAAAATTATACAGGCTGGAGCCGCGCGCGCAGTTTGTTTGCGCGGTCGAAGATGAACTGGGCCCCCTGCCGCAGCTGGCGGCACGGTTTCGCAGCCATGAATGGCGCATGACAGAATTGATTGCCCTGATACAGATGTTTTTACAAGCCTGCGGTGAACAGGCGGATTTTTACGCGCTGGGTGATGACATCTTGCGCACGGGGCTTGCTGCGCCGCTTTCCACCGCACGGCTGTTTCTGGCGCCTTTTGATACAGCCGCAACACCCGATACCAAAGGACAAAAACCATGACAGGCATCGCCAATCTGGTTCAACAAAAAACGGCCTCGCTTGGCAGCGGCGCCCTGCTGCTGTCTGCGGTTGCCGGATGCCGCAGTTTTGCCGATGCTTTTGGCACAGGCGGTAACGACATGTTTTTTTATTGCATCCGCCATCGCGGCGCGGGCGAATGGGAAGTCGGCACCGGACATATGTCCGACGCCGCGACATTGGTACGGGATCATGTCATCGCCTCCAGCAATGACGGCAGCAAAGTATCTTTTTCCGCCGGCGAAAAAGACGTCGTAAACGATATTGCCGCAGAAAGACAAATCGTCGGCCCCGCCGCGCCACAAAGTGGCGATATGCTGGTTTTTGACGGCAACCGGTGGCAGGCTGCAAAACCGGGCATTGCCGCGATTAATGGACTTGGCACGGCGCTTTCGGGCAAGGCCGCCGCCTTGCACAGCCATACAACCACTGATGTTACAGGGCTTTCTGCTGCGCTTTCTGCCAAAGCAAATGCCGCGCACAGTCATACCGTGGATGATATTGGCGGGCTTTCTGCCGCTTTGTCGGCCAAAGCAGATCAAACGCACAGCCATGCAGCAGAAGACATAGAAGGGCTTGCCGCAGCCCTCGCTGGAATAACCGCGGCAGACCACAGCCATGCCAGTACAGATATAGAAGACCTGCCCGAAATATTGGCAGCCTATGCACGGGAAGATCACGGACACGCGATGACGGATGTAGAGGGACTTACCGCCGCGCTTTCTGCCAAAGCCGCCGCCACACATAGCCATATGTTTTCGGACATCACAGGCCTCGGCGATGCGCTTGACAGCCGTGCTGCCGCCAGTCACACCCATAGCATTTCCGGTGTGACGGGTCTGGAAGATGCATTAACGGCAAAAGCCGCCGCCGCGCGCATCATTGCCACGGCAGGCAGCCTGACCGGCGGGGGAGATTTATCCTCAAACCGCAGTTTGAGCCTGAGCGGCGATGCCGAAACCCCCGGGGCAGGAAAATATTACGGTACGAATGAAGCGGGTGAAAAAGGGTTTCACGACCTGCCCGCTACCCCCGAAATGCCGGAGCCGGAACCCCCTGCCGCAAAAGATGTCTCGTTTGATCCCGATAGCCAAAAGCTGGTTTTGGGCCCCGATGTGCAAAGTGCCCTGCATTCTGCAGATACGCATTTGCTGCGCAGCGGTTTTCATCCCAAATACAGCACACATGTAAACCATTTCACCGGTGGTGATTATGGCGGTTTTGTGCCGGCCGTCAGCGGCACCGGCGCCAATGCCAATACGCTGGAGCCTGATTACACCATCAATACCGACGCGCTGGGCGTTT
>JAVEWI010000252.1:0-3441 GCA_034004625.1 Bdellovibrionales bacterium | reverse complement strand
CGAACAGGGCATCCGGCACTTTGTAAAGCGGGCTGTCCAGTTCTTGCAATTTATGTCTCCGCCATGAAGCATGGTCGGTGTCCTTGTTCATGGAGAAGGGGGAATTGGCAAAAATTGCCGCCGCCACGGGCTGGATCAACAGGCCGAGTTTGAAGGCGTCAAATGCCTCTTCTTTGTTCGGGCTGTCGAGCGTCACTTGCACGCTGCAGCTTTGCCCCCAGGCGGAATAACCGCCTTCAGCTTCGAATACGGGCTTCAATGCCTTGAACCGCGATCTTTCGGATACATAGGGGCAATCGTCAATGGCAAGGTGGGGGTGGAAGCCGTAAGGCACCACATCCAGGCCGATTTTTTCCGAAGCGGCTTTGATATCCGTGAAATATTTGCCGATGTCCTGTTGCAGCTCGCCCAGCGTTTTCCGGGCAGCGCTTGAAAATTCAATCTGTCCACCGGGTTCCAGCGTGATGTCGCCGGTTTCGTTTTTCATGGACGTGACTTTGTCGTTTTCAACTTCGGCGGCTTGCCAGTTGCCTTTTTTGGCGAGGAAATTGAAAATCGCGCTGATGCTTTTGGCGCCGGTGAAGCCGATAGGCTGCAGGTCGGATTTGTTGACGAAAGGCATTTCGACTTCAATGCCGATTTTCTTTTCTTTGCCATTGGCGTATTTGCCATTGAGCATATCAACGGTTTTTTCAACGATACCGTCGGTGGTGAGGATTTCTTTAGAGCCAGATTGCTGGGAAGACATTAGGGTAACTCCATGTAAAGTGCTTTATCAGTCTGCAACCCGAAAAAGGGTTGCGATCTTGAGTGTAGTCTTTATGGAGTTTTGCCCGTTTTCAGACGAGGAAGGCTCCGTCCGCTGTCAGCGGATCGGTCGTCGCAGTAACGCAGGTACCTTCGCACCAGTCGGGGCGATGTATTCCTTTTTGTCAAAAAATGTGTTCATTTTGTGCGTCATGCTACTACTGTTACAGAGATTCGAGATTTCGTCAAATATTTTTCTGCAGCCGCACATTTTCTTATCTGTTTATCAGTGACTTGCGATTGGTTTAGAATAGCCCAGACAGATTCTACGCTTTTGCACAGGCAACGAGGTATTGCACATGTTTTCCACGGTTATTCGTTTTCCGCTGATGGCGGTTTCCGCAGCTGTTTTGGCCTTGTCCCTGACAGGATGCGCATCCGGCGCGCAAGACGCCGCGAAACAGGCTTCTGCCGAAGAAAAACAAGCCGCGCTGAGCGATGACGAGAAAATGGCACCGGCAGAGGGCATGCGCCTGACGCGTTTGTTCGAAGGCCCCGTCAAAAACAACGATGCCCGTTTCAAACGTCTGGAAGAAGCCGTACAAGCCCTGCGCGATGATGTGGATGTTTTTGCCCCCACGATGGAAAACCGCGTCAGCACACTGGAATTGTCGGTGGACGAGATGGAAAACAGCTACAGCAAAACCCGCGCCCAGACAGAGGCACTGGTCAAGGAAGCGACCAAGCCGGTGGGGGATGTGCAAGCCGTGCGCATTGGCGACCATCTGGACAAAACCCGCATTGTGCTGGATATGAGTGCCGTGCCCGAAGGCCGCACCCGTATTGAAAACGAAGGCCGCCGTCTGGTTGTTGAATTGCCGCGTTTTAACTGGAAAGCCGCACAGAAAAGCTTTGTTGCCAATAGCGGCGCGCTGGTATCGGGCTGGGCCTATAACGACGGCCAGCTGATGGTGGATCTGATTGCCCCCGCAACGGTCAAGGAACAGCAGGTTTTGCCGGCAAAAGGCAAGCTGCCCGCGCGTCTGGTCATCGACCTTTTTGCAAAAGGCGTGCATCAGTAAGGGGTTAGCGACCCTCTGCGGCCTCTAATGCTCAAAACATTGATATATAAAGAAAAAGCCCGTTTTTATACGGGCTTTTTTCTGGACGAAGTTGTAAGTATATGGTAAAACAGCCAAATCAATCCGCAAAGCGCAAGACCGAGGACATCATGGCCGATACGCCCGATCATAAAAACACCCCCGATAACAAACCCGCCGCCCCCGCAGACGGCAAGGCGCGTCCGGAAGCGCGTATCGTGCAGAAAGACCGCGTCTTCGACGGCTTTTTCAAAATGGATGAATTGACCATCGAGCATGACACCCATGCGGGCGACAGCATGACGGTGAAACGTCTGATTTTCGAACGCGGGCATGCGGTGGCTATTTTGGGGTATGACCCTGCGCGTGACGAAGTTTTGTTGGTCAATGAAATGCGCCCCGGCTTGCTGGCCGCGGGGGATTATCCGTTCAACGATTCATTGCCTGCAGGCATGATTGATAAAGGCGAAGACGAAATTACCGCCGCCAAACGCGAAATGCTCGAAGAAACAGGGCTTGAACTGCAAAACGCCCGTATGATCCATCCCGGCGCTTATGTCAGTTCTGGCGGCACGTCGGAACGTCTGGCGCTGGTCTTTGGCACCGTGGATATGACGCGTGCAGGCGGCGTGCATGGTCATGCCAGCGAAGGCGAGGACATCAAGACCGTTATCCTGTCGTCTGACGAATTCATTGCCCGCGCAGAAAATGGCGCACTCAAGGACATGAAAAGCCTTGTCTGCGCTTTCTGGCTGGCTAAAAACCGCGACATGCTGCGCACTGCCCATGCGGCGGATAAAGCGCAGAACGATAACCCCGTGCAGGGTGACAAATCCGATAACGCTGCGCAGGCCGGTGCGGCGCGCCCGCCCAAACCTTGAGGTTTTCCTGAGGCCTTTTGGGGCTTGGGATATTTTTACGGTTTTGCCGAAAGAGGGTATTGACTTATACTCTTATAGAGTATAAAAAATACTCACACAGAGTATATTTAGGGAGAAACCTCATGTCTGACCCCATTAAAGACGGCAAAAAGCTTGAAGCCCGCGTCAAAAGCGTGCGCAGCGAATTCAACGGTTTTTTGAAAATCAACCGCTATGAAATCGAAGCCGACCGCCACGAAGGCGGCAAAGAAACGTACGAACGTCTGGTGATGGAACGCGGCCATGCCGTGGCCATTCTGGCTTATGATCCGAAACGTGACGAAGTCGTTCTGGTCAATGAAATGCGTCCCGGCATTTTGGCGGCGGGGGAATATCCCTATACTGATACGCTGCCCGCGGGCGGCATTGCCAAGGGCGAAACCGCGATTGACGCCGCGGTGCGAGAAACGACAGAAGAAACCGGCCTGACGCTGAAAGACCCGCGTCAAATTCAGGATGCCTATGTCAGCGCGGGCGGCACGTCCGAAAAAATTTCCATCGTTGTCGGCATTGTGGACACATCGGCGGGCAGCGGCATTTTCGGTTGCGAAAATGAAAAAGAAAACATCAAAACCCGCATGGTATCGGCAAAAGATTTCATCGACGAAGTCAAAACCGGCGTCAATAACGACATGAAGACCATCATTGCCGGATATTGGCTGGCCGAACACCGC
>JAVEWI010000251.1:0-3451 GCA_034004625.1 Bdellovibrionales bacterium | reverse complement strand
AATCGAACATAACAACACGCCGGTTTTGTTCGGCATTGCCGGACGCGACAACATGGTGGACAACGACGCCATTCGACATGCCGCCCGCGTGATGCCAAACGCGCGTTTGTGTGAACAGCCGGATGCCAGCCATGCTTTCTGGCTGGAACGTGATGACCTGCGCCGCGACTGGTGGCAACAGATTGACGGGTTCTTTGCCGATGTGCATGCGCGTTTTGACAGTGCGCGCAAACCCGCAAACGACAATACCGGCGCCGATGCCGCCGCGCCGCAAAAACAGCATAATATCCGGAAAGGCCCCCGCGCATGACCGAAAAACCTGTGACGCCTTTGCGCGAACCTGATGGATTTAACTGGGGCAGCTTTACCAATGCCAAGGGCGCCGATATCCGTTATGGCAGTTTAAAAGCCGATGGCGAAAGCAAAGGCACCATCGTGATGCTGCCCGGTTTCCGCGAAAGTGTGGAAAAATATTTCGAAGCCGCGCAGGAAATGAAAGACCGCGGGTTTGACGTCTGGATCATGGATTGGCGCGGGCAGGGCGGGTCGCAACGTTATTTGCCGTCCAATCCGCAAAAAATGCACCACGAAGGATATGACGAACAAATCGAAACCCTGCATCAATTCACGCAGACGGTGGTGGAAAAATCTCCCTCCGGCCCTTTGTTCATGATGGCGCATTCCATGGGGGCGCATATTGGCCTGCGGTATTTGAACGAACATGAGGGCGTTTTTGACAGCGCCATGCTGACCGCGCCCATGGTGGATATTAATACAGGCACGCTGCCCAAACCGCTCGCGCGTCAAATGGCCAAATTCGCCAAGGCCGGAAATTATCTGGATAAATATATTCCCGGCGGCAGCGATTGGAGCGAAGAAAAAAACCAGTTCAAGGACAATACCAAAACCGGCGATGAAACCCGTTTCAATGCCGGGCTGGATTTATTCAAGGTTAATCCCGATCTGAAAACCGGCGACCCGACCTATGGCTGGGTTTATCATACGTTTCAATCCATCGATATTCTCAATCAGGAAGAATATTTAAAACAAATCAAAACGCCCGTTTTGCTGCAAATTTCCGAACACGAAAATGTGGTTGATCGTCCGGCGCAGGAACGCGCCGCGGGTTTGCTGCCGCACTGCAAACGTGTGGATATTGCAGGGGCGCATCACGAAATCTGGCAGGAAACCGATGCTTTGCGTAAAGCCTGGCTTGCGGAGGTAGATGGTTTTCTGGCACAAAGGCTCTCCCCATCGGGGCCGAAACCAAAAAAGCCTGACCCGTCAGCGCCCCGTCCGCCCAAAGCCTGAGGCCGTGCTGGCGGCAGGTCCCTGCGGGGCCGGACGCTTGAACAAAAAACGATAAAACAAAAACAGGAAAATTATGACGGATTCAAGATCCTATCAACGTCTCAGCGACCTTATTCTCGAAGCACTCACGCTGTCGCTGGAACAAAAAGACGTTGTGATTTCCGATATCCTCAGCCGTGCGCTTGAAATGTCGATTACCCGCAATGCCGGCGGCCGCGATTTTATCGAACGCCGCGATTTGTCCGAGGGTGTAGAACAAGCGCTTGAAAAACTCTATGCGCTCAAACGCGAAGCAACGGGCAAGGATTAACCAAGCCTTTGCGGTTTTTTATCCCGCGCCGATCAAATCCATCCATTCGTCTTCGCTGAGAACTGTCACGCCCAGCTCTGCGGCTTTTTTCAGCTTGCTGCCGGAATCTTCTCCCGCAATCACGTAATCGGTTTTTTTGGATACGCTGCCCGCGACTTTCGCGCCCAGCGCCTCTGCCTGTGCTTTGGCTTCTTCGCGGCCCAGACGCAGCATTTTGCCGGTAAAGACCACGGTTTTGCCGGATACCGGCGAATCAACAACGCTGCGGATATAGGGCGCGATGGTCAGCTCGCCTGCCAAATCAGCCACCGCCGCCATTTGCTGCGGGTCGTTGAAAAATTCAATCAGGTCATGCGCAACCGACGGGCCGATATCGTCAATCGCGATCAGGTTCTGGAATGCAGCGCTGTCGCCATCCATCGCGGCTTGCATATCGTTTTGCAGTTTTTCCAGCGTTTCGTAATGCAGTGCCAGTTTTTTGGCTGTCGCATGGCCGATTTGCCGGATGCCAAGGGCATAGATAAAACGGTCAAGCCCGATGCTGCGCCGTGCCTCGATCGCCGCCATCAGGTTGCGGACGGAAAGATCACCCCATCCTTCGCGCGTTTTAAGATCCTCCGCATGCGCGGACAGGCGGAATATATCGGCGGGCAAGCGCAGAATATTTTCCGCGTAAAATTCGCGAATAATTTTATCTCCCAGCCCTTCGATATCAAAAGCCAGACGGCTGACAAAATGCCGCAGCCTTTCCACCGCCTGCGCGGGGCACAGCAATCCGGCGGTGCAGCGCGTGGCGACTTCTTCTTCTGCCCGTACGGCCGCCGCGCCGCAAGACGGGCAGGTTTGCGGGAAAATATAGGGCGCGCTGTCGGCGCCGCGTTTATCGGCAATGCTGCGCAATACCTGCGGTATCACATCGCCTGCCCGCTGGATAATCACATGGTCGCCTTCGCGGATATCCTTGCGAATAATTTCATCCTGATTGTGCAACGTCGCGCGCGATACAATAACGCCGCCGACGTTGACGGGTTTTAAATGTGCGACGGGGGTTAATGTACCTGTGCGCCCGACCTGAATTTCAATTTTCTCGACCGTGGTTTCGGCCTGTTCCGCCGGAAATTTATGTGCGGTCGCCCACCGCGGGGCGCGGCTGACAAAGCCAAGGCGTTTCTGGAATTCCAGATCGTTTACTTTGTAAACAATACCGTCAAGATCATAGGGAATGTCCGGACGATCGCCATAAACCGTTTCGTGAAAGGCAATCAACCCTGCCGCTGTTGTTGCCACGGTAGCAGGTGTTGGGACATGAAATCCAAAATCTTCCAGTGCGGCGCGAATGCCGCTTTGGCTTGTGGCAATCGGGGCGGATATTTCACCCAGCGCATAGCCGAAAAATTTAAGCGGACGTTTGGCCGTAATGGTCGGGTCCAATTGGCGCAGCGACCCCGCCGCGGCGTTGCGCGGATTGGCGAATATTTTTTCTCCGGCTTCTTCCTGTGCGGCGTTTAGCGCGTCAAAATCCGCGCGTGTCATGTAAATTTCCCCGCGCACTTCCAATACATCCGGCGCACCGGATATCTGTTTGGGTACATCGGCAATGGTCATGATATTGGCGGTGACGTCTTCGCCTTCTTCGCCATCGCCGCGCGTGGCGGCGCGGGTGAGTGTGCCGTTTTCATACCGCAGGCTGCATGACAGCCCGTCAATTTTCGGCTCCGCCAGAATTTCAAGCGTAGCATCCGCGCCAAGGCTCAGGAATTTTCTGACGCGATCGACAAAATCCGTCACGTCTTCGGCGCTGAAGGCATTGCCCAGCGACAGCATCGGCAC
>JAVEWI010000250.1:0-3470 GCA_034004625.1 Bdellovibrionales bacterium | reverse complement strand
GCCAGGCTGTCAAAACTGACGCTGCGTGCGCGGGCAATGCCGCGCCCGTGCGTATCGCGTGCGCGGGCAGGGTCTATGCTGGTCCATGACTTCCAGTCAAACCCCGGGCCAGGGTCGGTGATGACGATAAAAACCCCCTCCGGCCTGCGGGCAATGACAATTTCCACGCTTTTATGGCGGTTTTCAGGCAGGCTCTGGCGGCGCAAGACTTCGGCTTGCCATGTATTTTCTGCCAGCAGTTTTGATTTTAATTCGTATCCAATGCCAAGGCAGCCGTGTTCCACCGCATTCAGCAAAAGTGCGTAAAGTCCGGGCTCCAGCCTTGCCGGATCGCGGAACATGGTTGCGGCAAAACGTGCAAGGGAAAAAGCCTGTTCGATGGTGCGGATTTTAAATTTGCAGGTATCAATCAATGCAAAGCCCGCTTGGATATCGCGCGGTTGCAATGTACCTGGTGCGGTTTCCGCAGCGCGGCTCATTTCTGTTTGCGCGGTCAGTATGCTCATATCATCCCCCCTGTTGTCGTGTTGATGTTGCGGCCTATCTCTCCGTAAATGCGGTTGCCATGGCATTGCGAACCGGCTTTAGCAGATATTGCAAAACTGTCTTTTCCCCTGTGATGATGTCTGCCATGACGGTCATGCCCGGCATGATGGTATTGCGGCTGTCCTGTCCCACATATGAGCGGGCAAGGCGGACACGTCCTTGAAAATAACGCTCTCCGTTTTCACCGGCGAAACTGGCTGCGGAAATAAACTCCAGCGTGCCCGGTAATGCGCCATAGCGTGAAAAATCAAAACTGCTGCATTTGACCTGCACATCCTGTCCTGTATGAATGTGCCCGATATAACGCGGCGGGATTTTCAGAGATACAACCAAAGGTGCATCGGCAGGCAGAATTTCCATCAATGTCTGGCCCGGTTGCACCACGTTACCGATGGTATTGACAGTTAAGCCCTTCACGGTGCCGCGCACCGGCGCGCGTACGTCCAGCCGTGCCACGCGGTCGCTGATTTTGGCGATCAATTCGCGGTTTTGTGTCTGCGCGGATAAAATCTCATCCAGCCGTTTATTTGCGTCATCCTCTGATCCGGCTTCAAGCGCTGCCAGTCTGTCCTGATATTCACGTATGGCGCCTTGTGCCGCCGCAATCTGGCTTTGCAGGCTGCGGATTTGTCCTTGTAAATGATTATGCTGCTGTTCTGTTTCCATCACGCGGGCTTCGGGCATGACGCCTTTGCGGTTCATTTCCTGCCGTCTTGCATAAAGGTCGGATACGATGCGGAAATTCTGCCGCGCGGTTTGCAAATCGGCCTGCAGTGCGCCGATGGATTGCTTTTTCTGGTCAATTTGCTGGCGTATGACACCGCGGTCTTTATCTTGTGACGCGCGCATGCTGGCGAAAAAAGATTCCTGATCGCGCAGTAAATCCGGCCTTGCCGCGGCTTCTGCCGGAAATACGGGTTTGCGGTTTTCAAGAAAAGCGCGCAGGCGTTCTTCCTGCAGGCGCAGGGTCAGAGCCTGTTCTTGTGCGCGTTTCAAGTCGGCTTCTATCGCCGTGCCATCAAGCTTTATCATGATCTGGCCTTTGTCAACGCTATCGCCTTCCTGTACTAGAATATCGCGGACGATGCCGCCTTCCAGATGCTGTACAGTTTGTTGAAATCCGCTGGGCACGATTTCGCCTGGCGTGCGGGCAATTTCATGAATATTGGCAAAGGCCGCCCATGATAAAAAACCGAGGAAGGCAAGGCTGGTCACTGCCATGGTGGCACGCACAATACGCGGGCTGGCCGTTTCTTTGAGCCGGATGGATTGCGAGAGCATGCGCAGTTGTTTTTGGCGTTTTTCGGTGGTCATTATGCGGCCTCCTTCAATTGGCGGAGCATGTCATCACGGCTTCCTGTTTCGGCTTTGGCGCCGCGGCGCAGGTGGATGATCGTATCGGCAAGAGCCAGAATATCCCCGCGGTGCGCAACGGCAATAATGGTGCGTTTGCCGTGCGACTGGCGGATATATGTGCGCAGGTTTTCGCCTGCTGCACTGTTCATGACGCTATTGGGCATTTCATCCAGAAGGACAATAGTGGCATTCTGGACATAGGCACGGGCGAGGGACAGACGTGCGGCCAGCGAAGGCGTCAGGGAAAATTCATATATGGATGCATCCAGATGTTCGCGGCAGTCTTCCCATGCATCGGCCAGCATCAGCGCGTTTTCAATATCCTGCTCCGTGGCAAATGGGTTGCCGATCGCGATGTTCTCGCGCAGGGTGCCGGGAAAGAAATCCGGTTTCTGCGGCACATAGGCAATCTGCCTGCGCAGCTCTCCCGTATCCATCTGGCGGATGTCGTATCCGTCAATCCTCACGCCGCCGTTTTCGGGACGGTAAAGTCCTTGTACCATTTTCAGCAGGCTTGATTTACCGCTGCCGTTACGGCCGGTTACGGCCGCCATGCGCCCCGGCGGCAGATCGAGAGAGAGTCCTTCAATCGCGGGCAGCGGCGATCCTTCATAGCGCAATGTGATGTTATCGATCACGATATTGCCGCGGATGGCGCTGAGGCTCGCGGAGGTAACGGCAAGATCTGCCTCTGTTTCAATATTCATCAGGCTGTTGACCTGCGCGATGCTGCTGCGCAGCTGTTCAAGCCGCGGGATCATGGTGCAAAGGCTGTAAAACGGCAAAAGGATGCGCCAGACAAGGATCATCGACGCCACCAGCGCACCCGTGGTGATGCTGCCGGCCCAGATCATGGAAACGCCGAAACCGATGGTGAAAACCGCCGCCAGGATAGTCAGGGCATGGGCGATGGTTTCTGCAACCGTACCCAGAAAAGACAGGCGGAAATTCAACATGCTTTCCCGTCCTGTCAGGGTGGAGAATTTTTCTTCCCATGCTTTGCCAAGCCCGTTGATGCGGATATTGCGCATGCGGTCGAATGTTTCGATAATAAATTGCTGCCGTGCGGATGTGGCTTTGGCGGCGACGCGCATCACACGGCGGATTTTGATTTGCATGCCGAAAAACAAAATGGCATAGGCGCCAATCATGCACATGGGAACCAGCGCCAGCGGCCCCGCAATCGCCCACATGACGCCAAGGGCGATCAGGACAAAGGGAACTTCGAGGAACGACAGAAACACCGCGCTGCTGAAAAAATCGCGTACGGATTCAAACGTGCGAATACGGGCAACCTGCGCCGCGACAGAGGCACGTTCAATCAATGCGGGGGGCAGGCTGATCAGATGCGCGAAAATGCGCCCGCCGACCAGATTATCCAGCCGCGCTGTCATCCATGCAAGACCTTCTGAGCGTATATCGCGCAAAGCCCATTCCGCCAGCAGCGCCAGTGAAACCCCCGCCGCCAGCGCACCCAGCGCGGAGAGGTCATAGGGAGAAATTACACGGTCATAAACCAGCATGATAAAGACCGGCGGCGCCAGTGCGAAAATATTCAGGGCGAGGCA
>JAVEWI010000249.1:0-3530 GCA_034004625.1 Bdellovibrionales bacterium | reverse complement strand
TCATGCGCGGCAATCAGACACCCCATAACGCGGTACACAGCCGACCCCTGTCCTGTTGTTCCGGCGCGTATGTGCATTTCTCTTAAATGTTCTACGATTCTTTTGCATGCGGCCGTATGCAAAAGAATCGCGCATGACAAAACAGCTGCGGGAGATTAAAAATCTTCGGTGGTTTTAAGGCGGGTGGTTTCCGCTTTGTCGCGGTCGTTCAGCTGCTTTGCCTCGTGAATGGCACGGCGGAATTCAATGGGCGCTTCGATCGCGGGCAACAAGACCTCGCCCACCCCCATCCCGCGGATGAGCACGCGCCCATAACCAAAAATACGGCCCAACACCCCCTGATGCACCGATACGCCCTCGATACGGTCCACATTCAATTCACCTACATGGCGGGCAATCAGGCCTTTTTTATAGACCAGGCGTTCGGACGTCACAGCAATTTCCGTTGTCGCTTTGACGATCATCATATGTGCAAAGAAATAAAGCCCCAGCAGGAAACTGCCCAGAATGCTGAAACGCATCAGCGCATTCAAACCCCAAAGGATTTTAAGATAGCCGCCATGGCGCTCTACAATCCGCTCCCACATCAGGTCGTAAATATGCGGGGGAATTTCCGTACCCATGGGCATATCTGAACTGAACCCGCGAATTTCCGTGTTGATTGTCCACCATACGCCAATCCAGCCGATCATGATGCCAATGAACAAGCCGAACAAGATCCAGAACACGGCGCCAAGCGTGTACATCCAATGGAAGCGCGCCCCCATCATGATTTCTTCGTTCGGCCCCAATGATTGCTGGACATATAACATATAGAAATTACCTTCGCGGATTTTGGACAGGAAATGCCGGCGGATTGTTATGCCATATCTTAACTAAGAAGGCGTTAATCGCCAAGGCAAATACCCAGCAACCGCGCCGTATGCACCAAAGGACCGTTCACATCCACGGCCTGATAGCTGGCAATGGCTTCTTCGATCGGCACATCAATCACGCGGCGGTTGGACCAGGCCACCATTCTGTCAAATTTCCCCTGTTCCACCAAATCCACGGCATGCACGCCAAAGGCTGCCGCCAAGACGCGGTCGGACGGAATGGGGGACGACCCACGCTGCACATGCCCCAAAACCGTCACGCGGGTTTCAGATCCCGTCAGCGCAGCCAGACGTTCGCCCAGATAATGGCCGATACCGCCATAGCGTTTTTCACCGCCGCTATGTTCGACTTTCAGCGCCTCACCTTCGGATGTTTTTGCGGCTTCGGATACAACGACCAGCGCAAAGTTGCGCCCCTCTTCTTCACGCACACGGCGGATTTTATCCGCAACCTTGTCGAGGTTATAGGCGATTTCCGGCAGCAAGATCACATCCGCCCCGCCGGCAATACCGGTCGACAGCGCGATATTGCCTGCATCGCGGCCCATGACTTCCAAAATCATCACGCGGTCGTGGCTGGCGGCGGTGGGTTGCAGACGGTCCAGCGCTTCGGTTGCGACATAAAGCGCGGTGTCAAAACCGACGGAGCTTTCTGTATTGCCCACATCGTTATCAATCGTTTTGGGGATGCAGACCAGCTTGAAACGTTTGCCGTTATCGGACAGGCGGCGCAAAATCGCCATGCTGCCGTCACCTCCGATACCGATCAGCGCTTCGATGCCCAGTTCCTGCAAACCGGCCACGATTTCATCGGATCTGTCTTTATATGTGCCGTCCGGCATCAGGTCCTGAAACGGGTTGCCCTTGTTGGTCGTGCCAAGGATGGTACCGCCCAGACGCATGACGGTGGTGTCGAACATCTGCTTGGTCAGGGTTTTGTAACGCATGGGGCGGTCGATCAAACCGGCGGTGCCGTCTTCGATCCCGATCACTTCCCAGCCCTTTTCCGTCGCCGCATGCACCACGGCACGGATGGTCGCGTTCAAACCGGCACAATCGCCGCCGCTGGTCAGGATACCGATGCGCTTTTTGCTGGACATAATTCTCTCCCTCGTACATGCCGCTTGATGCCCTTATATACGGGCTTTTGAAGGTTAAAATTGCCCAGATGCGCGGTGAAAAGCAACACACAAATAAAGAGCTTAAAAAAACGGCCTTTTCCTGATAAAATACTATGCTGTAAACCAAGTACCCACAGGTACCCTAAAGGGACGCAAGGCTGCCATGTTGCCGGAAGAACAAGACGAACTCGAGCGTATGCTCGAACAGCTGAGAACAGAGCACCGCGATCTGGACGTTGTGATCCAGCAATTGGGCGAGAGCATCCCTGTCGATTTCCTGCGCTTGCAACGCCTCAAAAAGCGCAAGTTGTTCCTGAAAGATTCGATTTTGAAAATCGAAAGCATGCTGGTGCCCGACATCATCGCCTGATGCGATAAAATAATATGAAAATTATGCTGTAAAAATTTCCCGTACCAGCGGTACGGTGATTTTGCGTTTTTCAGCCATCGCGCGGCGGTCAATCTGCTCCACCGCGTCACGCATGGCGGCGAATGACCGCGGCAGGCGCGGCAACAAAAATTGCACAACTTCCTGCGGTACAAAAATCTGCCTGTCTGAAAAAAGCTTGCTCAGCACCACCGCCATCAACTGGTCGTCAGGCGACCCAACCGCCACGACCGGCGCGGCCAACATGCGGGATTCGAGATCGCGCAAAACGAATGTCCACTGACGGGGCGGTGTTTCCGCGGCGGTCAGAATATGACCGCCACGTTCTTTTTGAATGTTATACAGATGCAGCAGCGTTTCTTCCTGCGCGGCATTGCCTATCCACGTATCAATGGCATCAATCACCACGGCAGGCGGCAGGTTTTCCAGCGCGCCCGGTTCATAGGCTGCCGCGTCTGTTTCGTTTTGCCAGACTTTGAGCAAATGCGTTTTACCGCAGGCGCGCGGCCCGTGAATAACCAGCAAAGGCGCAGGCCAGTCCGGATATTTATCCAGCCATGCGATGGCGTCGCTGTTGCTTGCCGATACCCAAAAATCATCCCGCGCAAAAGCCGTGCGATGCCCCAGATCAAAAGGCAATTGCTGCGGTTTTTGCACATTGTCCGTCATGCGCTGCATTATCCCTTGGCGCTGATTTTACGTTTGGCGGGCGCATCATCATGGTAATAGCTGCTTTGCAGGTATTGCGCGATGGCAAAGCGGATCAAAACCGCCGTCACCGCCGCCGCAGGCACGCCAATCATCACGCCGGTAAAGCCCAAAAGCGCGCCGCCCGCCATCAAGGCAAACAAAATCCACAAAGCATGCAGGCCGATTTTATCGCCCACCAGTTTGGGCGTCAGCACGTTGCCTTCCAGCAATTGCCCCACACCGAAAATACCGGCAATCAACAGCATTTTTTGCATGTCGCCATCAAACTGGAACCAGCCGACCAGCATGCCGGTTGCAAAACCGACAAGCGTACCGACGTAGGGAATAAAAGACAAAAGCCCCGCGGCAAAACCGATGAAGAAACCGAAATTCAAACCCGCCGCCGACAAAGCCACGGCATAAACCAAACCCAGCACAACGCAAACCATTGCCTGC
>JAVEWI010000248.1:0-3533 GCA_034004625.1 Bdellovibrionales bacterium | reverse complement strand
CCCGTGGTGGTCGACCCCAAGGGCAGTGATTTCAGCCGTTACCGCGGCGCCGCCGTGATTACGCCGAACCGCAAAGAACTTGAAACCGCAACCGGCATGAAAACCGCGACCGATGACGACGTGCGCGCGGCCGCCATGAAAATCATGCTGGAATGCGGCATTGACGCCGTATTGGCCACGCGCAGCAAAGACGGCATGTCGCTCTTTGCCACCGGCGCCGCGCCCGTGCATATCCCCGCCAATGTGCGCGAAGTTTTTGACGTATCCGGCGCGGGCGATACCGTGATTGCCACCTTTGCCGCCGCGATTGCCGCGGGCGCACCCTTGCCGCTGGCGGCGGAGCTGGCCAATATTGCAGCCGGCATTGTGGTCGGCAAAATCGGCACCGCCACCGTGCGCCCCGAAGAAATCATCCAGATCATTCACAGCAACCCCGCCCATACCGGCGCAGACGACATGACCGCCAAAATCATGACCCGTGCCGTTTTGGCCGATGCCGCGGAAAAACAGCGCGCGCAGGGCCGCACCATCGGCCTGACCAACGGCTGTTTCGATTTGCTGCATCCCGGGCATTTGTCCACGTTGAAACAGGCGAAGGCCGCCTGCGATTATCTGGTCGTCGCCATCAACAGCGATGCATCGGTCAAACGTCTGAAAGGCCCCAGCCGCCCTGTGCAAGACGAAAGCACGCGCAGCCTGATCCTCTCCGCCCTTTCCATGGTGGATGCCGTTGTGGTGTACGACGAAGACACGCCGATTGAAACGTTAAAGGCCGTGCGCCCCGACGTCCTGGTCAAAGGCGGGCAATATAAACTGGAAGAAGTCGTCGGATACGACCTGATTTCCACATGGGGCGGCAAAGTCGTCCGCGCCGATATGGAAGACGGTTTCAGCACCACCAATACCATCAGCAAAATGAACAGCACGAAAAAAGCCGGCTGACCTTGCGGCAGCGCACAACAAAAATCCCTGTAAAATCAGCATAAATATCGCTGAATAAGATTTGACTCGCCCTTGCTGCGGCTCTAGCCTTTGTGCAGATCAACCCTTGCACGCGGCTTGTACCATGACGGATAAACCATCACGTTTGCAAAAGCTGTGGAACATCCTCGGCGGCAAGCATCCGCAGCAAAACGCGGATGGCACCGTCACGACATGTCACGGGCGGCATATCATCCCCTATCGCAGCACGCTGGATCACCGCGGCGGCATTGTCAGCAATCTGGCCGATGTTCTGGCGCAGCCGCGCATGCATGAATTGATCGCGCAGATGCAGCCGCTCGCCCAATCGCACAGCCGCGACAAACTGGTGCTGGATGAAACCAGCGGTTTTTTCTATTTGAAATCCGACATCACAAAAAACACCCTGCGCAGGGCAGAACCGCTGGGGCAGATCGACCCGCAAACGGAAAAAGACCTGTTCATTCTGGCGGCGGAAGAAACATTGCTGCGCCGCGCCTTTCCCGCCGCGGGGCAGCGCAAAGATTTGCCGCCGCTCTACGATGACATGACGGGCAAGACGTATGACCGCCAATTGCCCCCGTTGCCGCCCTCTGTGCCGCGATTACCCGCCCCATTGCCCCGCAAGCCAGAAGCGGAAAAACCTGCCGCCCCGCCATCCCCGCCGCGCCGGAAAAACCCTTAAATCTGTCCAAAAGGACGTCTTTTCAGCCCCTTAATACCAGCACCCTTGCCATAGAGCATCTTGACATAATCGCGCAAAACTGCCATAATCCTTGCGTTTGGGAAAAGCCTGCACAGGGTTTTGTCCCAAATAACCGCACCCAAGGCAGCATCCCCTGCCCCCCCGCGTTTATACCCAAGGATATCCCGATTTGACCACCCGCCCGCCAGCGCCCGACCACAACAACCCGAACGGATTTTCCGGACAGGATGCGGGCCCCGTGCGGGAAATTCCGCCGCTCATGATCGCGCTTGGCGGATTGTCGGGCAGCGGCAAGACAACGCTGGCCTATTTGCTGGCGCGTCATTTGCCGCATACGGTGGTTCTGGATTCAGACGTGCTGCGCAAACGCATGCACGGGCAAGATCCGCTGACGCCCCTGCCCGATGCCGTTTACACGCCCATGCATACCGCACGGTTTATCGACTACGCGCGCGGCATTGCGATGGAACATATGTCGCAGGGCAAAAACGTGATTGTCACCGGTTTGTTCATCGACCCGCAAAGCCGCGCCGGGCAAAAAGCCGCCGCGGAAAGCACCGGCGGAAAATTTGTCGGGCTTTATCTGGACATGCCGCCGGCCAAATTGTTCAAACGCGTGGCAGACCGCAGCCAGAACCCGTCCGATGCCCGCGTGGATACCCTGCGCCGCCAGATCCACAGCAAACCGTCACAGCCCAGCACCCGCGAAGGATGGCATATCCTGCGCGCGGACAAGGGGCTGGACCGTACGCTCAACCTTGCCCTTGATATTATCCGCCATCACGGCACCAGCGTGCCCAGCACGCCCAAACCGTGGAAGCCGTTTTAATATCAGGATTTTTGCCGGATCGCGCGCAAAGCCCCCCATCTTGACATAATCTGAAGCCTGTCGTAAAAATGGGCATACCCATTGCCGCGCCCATTAGCCACGCTCTTGTCAGGAGTATCCCGCGCCATGCAAAACTGGCCACCGGAAAATACACCGCAAAAACCGGACAGTCCCGCAGACCGTCTGCTGCGTGCCATTGCGCTTGACGACCATGCCACGTTTTACACCACGCTGCGCGATATTGACGACTTGAACGCGGACAAGGGCGCTTTCCTGCGCGCCGCGGCCGAAGCGCGCAATATGCTGTTCATGAAAGAACTCGCCGTGGGCGGCGCGGACATTCAATATTGCCTGGCTGAAACGCAAACCCTGCGCGGCAATATCAAAATCATCAACGAATGGGATGATTACGACGAAGAATACATCACCCGTTTTGAAAGCGCGGAAGACCGCCGCCGCCATGCGCAGCTGGGCGATACCATCAACGTGCTGCAAAAATTTCAGGAAACCTTCACCAAACATATCGCGCCCGCTGAAACATTGCGGTTGCAGCAACAGATATGGGCCGACCTGCAAGTCTTGAAACAGGACATCACCGAAATGCGCGACGGCAAACCGCTGGACAAAAACGCCCTGCGCCGCCCGCCGCAACAACCACCGCAGCCGCCAAAGGCGTCATAAGATGCATTACAGCAGGCCTTTTAACAACAGCAGCAAAAGACCCGCCACCCGCGCGGAATTCGAAACCTTGAACGCCCGCATGATGCAGGCGATTGCCGACAAGGATCAAATCGGCCTGATCGCGGCGCTCGACGCCGGTGCGCATCCCGATATGCCGGATGGAAAACCGCTGCGCCTTTGCGCGGCGCAGGATAATTATTTATTCGCCAAGACCCTGATGCTGGCCGGTGCCGATATAGGTTATGCGATTGCGCAGGTACGCGCGGAAGACAACGCCATTCCCCGCCGCACGGAATCCGGCCTTATCATGGTATATCGCACGCCCAAAACCGAAGAAGGCCGCAAGCAGGAACAGGC
>JAVEWI010000247.1:0-3562 GCA_034004625.1 Bdellovibrionales bacterium | reverse complement strand
TGCCCGTATTCAGGCGATTGTCCGCCGCAGCAAAGGCCATGCCCAAAGCATCATCAAAACCGGCCCCGTGGCTGTTAATCTGGATGCCCGCACGGTGGAAGTGGACGGCAAGCAATTGCACCTGACTTCCAAAGAATACGGCATTATCGAGCTTCTGTCCCTGCGCAAGGGCTCTACCCTGACCAAGGAAATGTTCCTGAACCACCTCTACGGCGGCATGGATGAACCGGAAGTCAAAATCATCGACGTATTCATTTGCAAACTGCGCAAGAAAATCGAAAAAATCTCGCCCGAGGGCGGCGGCTGCATCGAAACCGTCTGGGGCCGCGGATATGTTCTGCGCGACCCGAGCGGCGCAACGGAAAAAGAAACCGCCCGCGCATAAAGAAAGCGCGGCACAAAAAAAGCGGCGTCCACAGGGGCGCCGCTTTTTTTGCCTCTACACCAATCAGGCTGGAGAGACCGGCAATCCCAGCGTAGAGTCGCCACGTACAAAAACACCCGCGCGCCCAGCGACAGGACGGAACATTTCGCCCAAGCCTCCCGCCGTTTCTGCCGCCCCTAAAAACAAAACACTGTCCGCATGCATGGCATGGTGCAATCCCTGCATAACCCGCACGCGCGAAGACATGTCCAGATACATCAAAACATTGCGGCAGAAAACAATATCCATGCTGCCAGCAGGCACCGGCGGCGGCGTCAGCAAGTTGGCCTGACGGAAATTCACCATCTGGCGCATCTCGTCACGCAAATGCCATTGTTCACCCTGCTGCGTAAAATATTTTATCAAAAGGCGCGCGGGCAATCCGCGCTGCACTTCAAACTGGCTGTAAATGCCGCTTTGCGCGCGGCGCAAAATATCATGTGATATATCCGTCGCGGTAATGTCGATTTTCCACGCCTGAAACGGCGCGCCATATTCACGCAAGAGCATGGCAATCGAATAAGCTTCCTGTCCGCTTGCGCAGGCGGCAGACCAAACCCGCAAAGATTTAGCCCCTGCCCGTTTTTCAGACATCAAAGGCAAAACCGTATCGCGCAAGTAATCAAAAGGTGAAAGGTCGCGGAAAAAAGATGTTTCATGCGTAGCCATGGCTTCTACCACGGCCTGCCGCACCACATTATTGCCTTCGTCACGCCGCAGCAGAGAGGCCAGTGCCTCGATCCCCGTCAATCCTTGCTGCTGCACAATCGGATGCAGGCGCGTTTCCAGCAGGTAATATTTTTCCGGCGTCATTTGCAAGCCGGATTCACGGCGCAGCAAGTCGGAGAAATAATCAAAAGCCGCGCGGTTCATGCACGCCCCCCTGTCCGCACCCAACGGGCAACGGCAGCGCCGATTTTTTGCAGCGGCATAACACGGCAGGAAAGACCGGATTGCACAACGGCCCCCGGCATGCCCCAAACAACGCTGCTCGTCGCATCCTGAACCCATACAGCGCCGCCCGCGGCGGCAACATGCTGGCAACCTGTCAATCCATCTTTGCCCATACCTGTCAATATCACAGCCAGCAGGTTTTCGCCATATGCCGCAGCAAGGCTTTGCAGCATAGGATCAGCCGCCGGACGGCAAAAATGCTGGGGCGGCGTTTGCATAAGCCGAATGCGCAACCCGCCCCCCGCCCCGCGCTGCACCGTCATATGCATATCCGCCGGCGCGACATAAACCCGCCCGGCGCAAATTTTTTCGCCCGCAAAAGCTTCGGCACAATCAAGCCCGGAAACCACGGCCAAACGTTCGGCCAGAAGCGCGTTAAAAGGCGCAGATAAATGCTGGGTAATAAACACAGGCGGCAAAGCGGATATTTCGGCCCCATAGTCTTGCATATTTTTGCGAAGGTCTTGAAATAACTGTTCAAGCGCCGCAGGGCCGCCTGTGGATGCCGCAAGGGCAAGAGCACGCTGCGGGGCATGGGTGGCATCCTGATCCGGCATATGGACGCCGCCGCTATGCATCAACCCAACCCGACCTGGCGTATCTTGCTGTGCAAAATATCTACGTCAAAAGGCTTCATGATATATTCATCCGCACCGGCATCCAGCGCCGCGGCAATGGCGGGCATATTATTTTCAGTCGTACAGAAAATAATCTTAACCCCCGCCGCCGAAGGATTGGCACGCAGGGCTTTCATAAACTCCATACCGTCCATAACGGGCATATTCCAGTCGAGCAGGATCAAAACCGGCATCGCTTTGCCGCAATATTCCAGTGCGGCGAGGCCGTCAGGCGCTTCGTCGCAGGAAAAGCCAAGCCCTTCCACCATCATCCGCGCCAATTTCCGCACCACGGCGCTGTCATCTACGATCAGGCATTTTTTCACGTTATGCTTCCTTGGCCTTATGCGGGGGCATTTATATTTTTGATCAAATATTTTATATCAATGACAGGCATCAATGTATTGCGGTGCCGGCATAAATACTGCGCCAAAAATTTCCATTGCCGTGCAGAGGGTGGCAAAGGCTCCATATTTTCCGGCAGCAAAGAAACCACTTCGCCGCAGCTTTCTGCCAGAAGACTATAAAACGTCCCGTCATGGGCGGCAATAATATTCATGGATTGGGGCGCAGAAGACTCCGCCTGCAAAAGCGCGGCAATATCCAGCGCCGCCAATACATGCCCGCGCAGGTTCACAACGCCCGCCACGCCAAAACCCGCCGCGGGTACAGGGGTAAAGGGCAGATACCGCGCAACTTCGCGCACCTGCGCCACATCTACGGCGCAATCCGTACCGCCCGCAGTAAACAGCAAATATTGCCCCGCATCCGTTTTCATGCCCGCCGCCCCCATGTTGACAACGCGCCCAAAAGGCGGCCCCGGTCAAATTTTGTAATAAAATCGTCAAACCCCGCCGCACGCCCGCGTTTTTCATCATGCCGCGTGGCATGGGCGGACAGCGCCAGCAGCGGCGTTTTTCGCCATAAACTGCCCGCCGCGCGCACGGCACGCGCAAAAGAAAGGCCATCCATGCCCGGCATTTCAATATCGCTGATAATCAAATCATATTCCGCCCCGCCATCGCGCAGGCGCAGCGCGGAGTGGGCATCTTGCGCGACATCGACATTATATCCGGCCTGCTGCAAAACCGGTGTTAACAAACCGCAAAAAAACGGGCTGTCATCTATCAAAAGGATACGTCCCGCTTTTGGCTCTTCTCCTTCCGTATCCGGTTCGATATTTTTGTTTTCTGACGGAAAAGCTTTGGCGCAAAGCTGTGCGATATCGAAAACATCCATGGCGCAGCCCTCAATCATCCGGCTGCCCGCCATGGCCTGCGGCCGCAGCACGTCCACAACATCGCTTATCCGGCGGCAGGGTACACAAAAACGCCGCCGCCCGCGGCGCAGCAGCAGCACATAGTCCAGAAACATTTCCCCCATGGCTCTTTCCGTCACCTGAACAACAGGCAACATGTCTTCGCCGCTTGCGTAATATAAAACACCATCATGCGCTGTATGAAAATCTGTTGGCACGGCCCGCCGTGCCGCATCGACACAAGATACCGGCACCGCACAAAGACCATCCTGTTCAAAAACCAGCATACGTTCCGTCTCTGCCACCACC
>JAVEWI010000246.1:0-3576 GCA_034004625.1 Bdellovibrionales bacterium | reverse complement strand
CAGCGTGACCAGATAATCCGTTTCGCTGTCTTCAACCTGCGCGATCAAATCACGTTCTACATAGAGCGGGTTGTAATTCACAACCGTCGCCCCCGCCATCAGGATGGCGTAGTACATGACAACGCCCGCCGCGTTATTGGGCATGAAAAGACCGACCTTGACGCCCTTGCCAATCCCGCGGTTTTGCAGTCCCGCCGCCACGCGGCACGACAGATCATATAGCGATGCGTAATCATAAAGCGCCGCCGGCGTGCGCAGCGCCGGGCGATCCGGCCATGTCGCCGCGCTTTGTTCAAGAATGGAAAACAGCGGTACAGCCGGAATATCCAAAGAGGCAGAAACACCTTCGGGATAATGTTGCAGCCAGGGGAAATCCTGACCTTGTTCAGATAGGCGCGAAGCGTTATCCATGCGCAGGGCGTTTGACATTTTTCGTCCTTTTGTTTTCTGTTTGTACGAGGGAAGCGGCGTTATTTCCGCTCGATGCCTTCTTCGGCCAGCAAATCCTTGCGTGACAATTTTCCCACGGCTGTTTTAGGCAGCGGTTTTTCACGCAGCACAATTTTGCGCGGCATTTCGATGGGGGAAATTTTATCTTGCAGGAAAGCCATCAGATCAGCTTCGGTCACCGTGGCGCCTGCCGCGGGTTTGACCCATGCCCAGACGGTTTCGCCGCGCTCCGGATCAGGCACGCCGGCCACGATGCATTCTTCCACGTCTTTGTGCAGATAGATCGCTTCTTCGACAATACGCGGATAGACGTTATAGCCGCGCACGATGATCAAATCCTTGATCCGGTCAACCAGATGCAAATAACCTTCATTATCCAGATACCCGACATCGCCCGTATGCAGGCGGCCGTTTTTAATGACTTCGGCCGTGGCTTCGGGTTTGTTGTAATAACCTTTCATGACCTGCGGGCCGCTGATGCAGACCTCGCCTTTTTCGCCGGTTGACAAAAGAACGCCGGTTTCGCGGCACAGGATTTCAACAATCGTGCCGGGAACGGGCATACCGACGGACCCTGCCTTGCGTTTGCCCACGGCGGGGTTGAACGTGGCGCCGGGGGATGTTTCGGTCAGGCCGTAGCCCTCTGCCAATGCTTTGGAGCCTGTTTTTTCTTCAAACAAACGCTTCACATCCACAGGCAGCGGCGCGCCGCCGGAGATGCAGAATTTCAGGCAGGAGAAATCATATTTCCCCACATCCGGTGCATTCGCAATGGCGTTGAAAATCGCAGGCACGGCAGGGAACATCGTGGGGCGGTGTTTTTTGATCGTCTTAAACACATCAGCCAGATCGAATTTGGGATGCAGGATGATTTTTGTGCCCGCCTGCAGCGAACAATTCATCACCACCGTCATGGCGAAAACGTGGAACAGCGGCAGGACGCCGACAATGGTTTCCTTGCCGGGTTCGATGGTTTTTACCCATTTCAAAATCTGTTCCATATTGGCGTATAAATTCGCATGGGTCAGCATCGCGCCCTTGGGCACGCCCGTGGTGCCGCCGGTATATTGCAAAACGGCAATGTCTTCTTCGGGATCAATTACGGGCAAATCGAATTTGCCGTCGTTGTCGATGATGTCGCGGTAGGCAATATGGCGGTCGTCCCACGTAACATCGGCAATGTCCTTGCGCTTGACCAGCGGGAACAACATGTTTTTGGGGAAAGGCAGCGCGCTTGCAAAGGGGCAGATGATGACTTTTTTCAATTTGGAATAATGCAAAGCGTGATTCATTTTATCGCAGAGCATTTTCAGATCGACCGTCACCATGATGTCGGTTTCGCTGTCGTCAATCTGGCTGACCAATTCGCGGTCAACATAAAGCGGGTTGTAATTCACAACCGTGCCGCCGGCCTTCAGCACGCCGTAGTAAAACATAATGGAATAAGGCGTATTGGGCAGGAACAGCCCGACCTTGACGCCTTTTTTCACGCCGATTTTTTGCAGGCCCGCGGCCACGCGGTCAACCATCACGCCCATCTGGCGGTATGTCCAGCTGCGGCCGAGGAAATCGCACAGTACCTTGTCGCCAAAAGTCTGCACCGCCTGATCCATCACATGGAACATGGGTTTTTTATGCAGCGGCGTTTTCCATGAAATGCCCTGCGGATAAAATTTTTCCCAAATCCATTGGCTGCCGTCAAAAATAGGCACGGATGCCGGTGCAGTTGCGGAAGAAGACGTCGGTGTTTGTGTCATCACTTGTGCTGCCTTGACCATGGGGTGAGCTCCGGAAAACATCAAAAAATAAATGCAATATAGGCAAATACTATAAAGGTTTTTCCGCACAATCCAAAGCCATGATGCGCGATAATATTCTTAGTGGTTTATGGCATGATGCGGCGCGACATGAAAACCGCTGTGGCTTAACGGCGCGGGGCCTGTGCGGATGGCGCGTTTTTTCCATGATGGGATTTTTTGAACGCGGATATATTTGCGCGGCGCCATGCCTTGATTTTTTCCGCACCGATATTTTCAATCACACGGTCCATCACAATTTGCGCGCGTTTGGATGGTTTTTGCTGGGGCTGCATAAAACCTGTGTTATGGCCTTTTTCATACGGAAAGGGCGCGTCATATTGCGCGGCGGTGATGTCGAAAACATCCCCTGCCCCGCGTTTGCCGTCTTTTGGCCCCCGTATCCACCAATGCGTTTCACGCATGAAGATGTGAGGCGTTTCACGCATAAACAAAAAATCAGTTTCACGCATAAATGCGTCCGAAGACGAAACCTGCGATGCGGTAAAAGCATCCCTCTCCGCCCGTGCACGGTCGGCACCAAAATGCATTTTGCCATCTGCCGTCACAGTATAGCCGCAGACCACAGGCATAAACCCCGCGTCTTTACCGCCGGAGAGATAATAGAAAGCTTCGGACGCCACGGCGCAATGCCCCGTTTCAACCGCATCGCCCGGTTTTAATCCGGCGCGGTATTGCGGCGTCAGCAGGTCGGGCGTCAGCGCAGCAATAATCGCCCGCTTGATCTCGGCATATCCGGTGTATCGGGTCATGGCCTGTTCATTCAAAAATGGATTTCTTTATCCATAAACAGACGCTGCGGCGCTGTCAAGCCGCCGCCATATACCCTTAAACATCAATGGCTTGAATCTGCTGCGGGTAAATGCCGCGCGACAGGCCATCGACTTCTGCCGGCAAAATACGGGGCAAGACCAGATCCGCCGTTTGCGCCAGGTCTGCCGCAGACCACCACCGTGTTTCCGCCACGAATTTGCGTTCAATCTGCGTGTGGTTTGAAATGTCGATATCCACATCCGCCGTATGCGCCACAAAATATTTTTCATCGACATGCAAAGGCGCGCCGTAAAAAACCAGATCCACCTTGCGGTGCCAGACCAGGGGGCCAATCACAATATCGGTATGGCCGGTTTCTTCAAAAATTTCGCGGCGCAGGGCGATGTCTTCCGCCTCGCCTTCTTCCATCCCGCCACCAATAGTGCCCCAATAATCACTGCCGAGCGGCGGCATGCCCGCGTTGTGAATGTTCGGATCGTTACGGTATTTGAACAACAATAACGCCCCCGCCGGATTGAACAGCAAGGCACGAACG
>JAVEWI010000245.1:0-3579 GCA_034004625.1 Bdellovibrionales bacterium | reverse complement strand
CATTGCCGGGCAGAGCTTCCAGACATTTGCGGCCCTTGGCGGCGAAATCACGCGCCTGTGCCAAAGATTGCTCCAACCCCTTGTGCTTGCGGATCAGGCTTTGGGCTTCGGCCAGATCGGCATCACCCTGTTCCAGATCGCACAGGGTGCGTTGCCAGAATGATTTTTCGGCCGCATTGGCTTTGGCAATGGCTTTCAAAACCGGCAACGTCATTTTGCCTTCTTTGAAATCATCGCCCACGGATTTGCCCAGACGTTCTTCGGATGCCGCGTAATCCAGCACATCGTCAGAAATCTGGAAAGCAAGCCCCAGATAGGTGCCGTAATCTCGCAGCGCCTTGCATTCGCCCGCCGGACGGTCGGCCACAATCGCGCCGACTTCGCAGGCCGCGGCAAACAGCTCCGCCGTTTTCGCGCCAATGACTTTCAGGTAATCGGCTTCGGTCGTATCAATGTTATTGGCGATGGAAAGCTGCATCACTTCCCCCTCCGCAATCACGGCGGAGGCATTGGACAGGATGCGCAAAACTTCGAGCGAGCCGTCTTCGACCATCAATTGAAAAGACCGGCTGAACAGGAAATCCCCGACCAGAACGGCAGCTTCGTTGCCGAAAACGGCATTGGCCGATGCCTTGCCGCGGCGCTGGTCGCTTTCGTCCACCACGTCGTCGTGCAACAAGGTGGCGGTATGGATAAATTCAACGCAAGCGGCAAGTTTATACTGGCGACTGCCTTTGTAATCAAACAGCGCGGCAGAGGCGAGCGTCAAGAGCGGGCGGATACGTTTGCCGCCCCCCGCAATCAAATGCCCGGCCAATTGCGGGATCAGCGGAATGTCGGATTGCATGCGGTCGATAATGAGCGCGTTCACCGAAGCCATTTCCGGCTTCAGCGCATCGGCCAGATTTTGCAGCGGGTTAGTGCCGCCCGCCTGTTTTGCGGTTGTGGCGGTGCTGGCGGGCGTATTATCATGTGCGGTATGCGCAGGCGTCATGTCCGTTTTCCGGCTGTGGTGAAACTGTGAACGTTATAACAAAATTTCGCGCCGGAAATCACAGAAATTTTGGCATAGAGGTTTCCGATGATCGAAATTTACAGCACAAAAGATATAGGTCTGGTCGCCTTCGTCAAATCCCTTTTACAGAGTGCCAGCATAGAGTATGTCGTTTTTGACGAACATACATCATCCGCGCTGGGCGGTTTGACAGATTGCCGTATCATATTGCTGGACGAAAACGACTATGACCCCGCCTGCGACCTGCTGGTCGAAGCAGGATTGGAGCCAAGCCAGCCCGAGGGCTTTAACCTATGACAAAAAACACCCCCGCGCCTGCCGTCGAAATTTCCGGCCTGCCCGTCATGGAAACCACACTGCTGCGCGGACGGGTCAAACTATTGCAGCCCAAAACGGGTTTTCACGCGTCAATGGATACCGTTTTTCTGGCCGCTGCCGTAGCGGTCAAAGACCGGTGGCAGGTGCTGGATGCCGGCTGCGGCGTCGGCTCTGCCGGCTTGTGTGTTACATCAAGAAACAGCAATATACATTTGACAGGATTAGATATTCAGCGCGAATTGGTCGATATCGCCCTGCAAAACGCCGCGCTCAACGGCCTGTCCGACCGCACACGTTTTTTTCAAGGCGCTATTCCGACAGAAAAAACAATTGAAACCAATTACTTCAATAGCGTTTTTAGCAATCCACCTTATCAAGAAGGGGGCACGCATTTAGCCTCCCCCGACAGCATAAAGGCCATGTCGCACGGCGAAGAAGTTTCAGATATTACATTAGAAAAATGGTGTAAATATCTGCATTCAAAGCTTAAAAACGGCGGATACCTGACCATGATCCACCGTGCGGACCGTTTGGACGATTTGCTGATGGCGCTGGGGCGAAAAAGATGGTTTGGCAGCTTTGTCGTTTACCCGCTATATCCCCACGCGGGAGAAAACGCGCGCCGCGTGATTGTGCAGGCGCGCAAGGAACGCTACGCCCCGCTTAAACTTAAATCCGGCATGATTTTACATACCGCGCAGGGCAAATATACGCAGGAAGCCGAAGCTATCCTGAGCCACGGCGCAGCGATAGATATGAGCTAAGGACAATCTAGTCCCGCTGCTCTCTATAACCTACTTAACATCAATACGGAAACTGCGACTGTCCGCAGGCTTGGCGCCCTTTTCCCACGGACGGGCGTAATGGGCTTCCAGCTCGATCGTGCCGGATTTCTCTGCCTTGAAAACGTATTCTTCAATACCCGCCGCACCGCACACAAATTCGCCCGGCGTTTTTTGGGTTTTATATTCCCGGGACACCAGACTGGCCGCACCCGCTTTCAACTGCACATCCCACAGGTATCCGGTGGTTGCATTGGCTTCCAGTTCGATGCGGAATGTTTCGCCCTTTTCGACCGTGGCGGTATTGAATGCTTTGGTCAGGGTTTTCATGGCGGCTCCTATTTTCTATAAACTTTGGAGTTATATAATACCCCATACCGACAGAATAAAAAGTTTTTTTCCGCCCGCGGGACATGTTGTTTTTCAGCCCGCAGGGCTTGGAAAACCGCAGTGCAGCATGGTAGGGTGGTGCCCCAAGGAAATGGTGAAAAACGTATGACAAACAACAAAAAACCGCTCAGCTTTCAGGAAATCATTCTTACCCTGCACCAGTTTTGGTCGGATCAGGGATGCGTGATCCTTCAACCCTATGACATGGAAGTCGGCGCGGGTACATTCCACCCGGCGACAACCCTGCGCGCGCTGGGCAAACAACCGTGGAACGCGGCCTATGTGCAGCCTTCGCGCCGCCCGACAGACGGACGCTATGGCGAAAACCCCAACCGGTTGCAGCACTATTACCAATACCAAGTCATCATGAAACCTTCGCCCGAAAACATTCAGGAGCTGTATCTGGAGAGCCTGAAAAAAATCGGCATTGATTCCAAATATCACGACATCCGTTTTGTCGAAGACGATTGGGAAAGCCCGACCCTTGGCGCATGGGGCCTTGGCTGGGAAGTCTGGTGCGATGGCATGGAAGTCACGCAGTTCACCTATTTCCAACAAGTCGGCGGTATCGAATGCAACCCCGTCGCGGCGGAAATTACCTATGGCCTTGAACGTCTGGCTATGTATATCCAGAACGTGAATAACGTCTATGACCTCGATTTCAACGGACGCGGCGTAAAATACGGCGACGTATTCCTGCGCGCGGAGCAGGAATATACGGCGCATAATTTTGAATTCGCCAATACCGACATGCTGCTGCGCCATTTTGAAGACGCGGAAAAAGAATGCCTGTCCCTGCTGTCGGCGCAGTCCGACCATCCGGCGCTCAAAGGCCGCAAAGGCCTTGCCCTGCCCGCCTATGACCAATGTTTGAAAGCCAGCCATTTGTTCAACCTGCTGGATGCACGCGGCGTCATTTCGGTTGTGGAACGTCAGGCCTATATCGGCCGCGTACGCGCACTTGCCAAAGCCTGCTGCGAAACATGGGTGGGCGAAGCCGCCACAGAAGAACAAAAGCAGGAGGCTGCGTAATCATGGCTGAATTTTTGCTCGAACTTTTTTCCGAAGAAATCC
>JAVEWI010000244.1:0-3584 GCA_034004625.1 Bdellovibrionales bacterium | reverse complement strand
CGCGGTGTTGGTCGGATCCTTCCAGATACAAATCGGCGGGCGATTGCAATTCGGGACGGTCTTCCAAAACAAAGGCATGGGTCGCACCGGATTCAAACCAGACGTCAACGATGTCGAATACCTGAATGAAATCTTCGGCCTTGTAATTATTGCCGAGGAATTCCTGCGGCGGGTGCGACCACCATGCATCCGCACCCTCTGCCGTGAAGGCATCGTAAATGCGTTTATCCACCGCAACGTCTTTCAGCGGCAGGCCGGTCGTTTTATCAAGGAACAGCGCAATCGGCACACCCCACGAACGCTGGCGTGAAATGCACCAGTCGGGACGCTGTTCGATCATGGCGCGGATGCGGTTTTCACCCGCTGCCGGCACCCAGCGCGTTTCGCCAATGGCTTTGAGCGCCTGCGCACGCAGGGTCAGGTCGCTGCCCTCTGCCTTGTCATCCATGCCGATGAACCATTGCGGCGTCACACGGTGCAAAAGCGGCGCCTTGGACCGCCATGAATGCGGGTATTCGTGACGCACGCTGCCCTTGGCGAACAAACGGTCCGCCGCAATCAATGCTTTGATCACGCCGACATTCGCCGTGCCCATTTCGCCTTTTTGCGTGAAAACATCCATGCCCGCAAAATGCGTATGTTTGGCGATGTAAACGCCGTTGTCATCAACAGCGGATTCAATCGGAATGCGTTTAGCGGCTTCGCGTCCCGCGTTGTAATTCATGATAAGGATCCAGTCTTCCTGACCATGGCCGGGGGCGGTATGCACAAAACCCGTACCGGCATCGGTGGTGACATGTTCACCGTCCAGCATCGGCACGTCAAAATCATAGCCCAGATCGCGCAAGGGATGATGCGCATGCGCACCGGCAAAAGCCGTACCTTTGCCTTCCCAATACACGCGGGCGGATTCTACTTTGGCGTCTTTCAGCACGGCGTCTTTCAATGCCGCGGCGACGATGACTTTTTCGCCGGGCTTGGCAAGGCTGCCTTCTGCCGCCGTTTCAATTTCCAGCGCCACGTAATCAATGTTATTGCCAAAAGCAATCGCGCGGTTGCCGGGGATGGTCCACGGCGTGGTCGTCCAGATCACCACATGCGCGCCGGCCAATTCCTGCGGGCCGGATTGCAGCGGGAATTTCACCCAGACGGTTAGCGATTTATGTTCTTTGTATTCGACTTCCGCTTCGGCCAGCGCGGTTTTTTCAACCACAGACCACATGACGGGTTTTGCGCCTTTATACAGCAAACCGTTTTGCAGGCATTTGTGGATTTCACGCACGATGGCGGCTTCCGCCGCTTTGGTCATGGTCAGGTAGGGATTTTTCCAATCGCCCGTCACGCCAAGGCGTTTGAACTGCGCGGCCTGCACATCCACCCAATGCTGGGCAAAGGCGCGGCATTCGGCGCGGAAATCCAAAGGCGCAACCGCGTCTTTGTCGAGGCCGGCGGCGCGGTATTTTTCTTCAATCTTCCATTCAATCGGCAGACCGTGGCAATCCCACCCCGGCACATAGGGCGTGTTATAGCCCGTGGTTTGCCAATATTTGTTGATGACGTCTTTCAAAATCTTGTTAACCGCATGGCCCAGATGGATGTCGCCATTGGCGTAAGGAGGGCCGTCATGCAGGATAAAACTTTCGCGCCCCTCTGACGCTTTGCGCTGGCGCTGGTACAAATCCATTTTTTCCCAGCGGGCGAGGATTTGCGGTTCTTTTTCCACCAATCCCGCGCGGCGCGGGAAATCTGTTTTGGGCAGGTGGATGGTATGGCCGTAATCTGGGGCTTCGGTTGTCATTGTCGCGTATCTCCGATCGGGGTATTCCCGGTAATCATGATAAAACCACCGTCAAAATGCCCGATTGAGGCATCACGGTCTAGGTTAAAAACAAACGATATATGTGGAAACAGTCCTTTTCACCCGCTTTAGGGGCGAATAGAAATCGTGCAATCTGCCTGCGCGTCACAGGTTTTGTCGAGGACATAGGCTTCGCCCTGCAAAGCGGCCTTGAGACGGGCAGAAATCAGCTCCGCCAGTGCCGCTTTTTCCGCCTGCGCCTGCGCGGCGCGGGTTTTGGTCGCAATATTGCCCTGCGCCAGTGCCGGTGCGGCAGACGCAAAAAGCAGAGCAGCGATCAAAAAAGCATATTTCATGGCGTGCAGGATTCCTCTGGCCAAGAAATTACCCCGAAAACCGCTGAAAAAGCAAGTTTTGCGCGCGAAAATCTACAGTTACGGAAATTTACCGTTTATTTCAGACGCTTAAGTCCCACCGCCGCACGCACGTCAGACAGGGTCGCACGGGCCACCGCGCGCGCTTTTTCCGCGCCTTGTTCCAAAATGGAATCCAGCTTGGCCAAATCGCTCATGTATTCGTTATAAATGCGCGACGGTTCGACCAGCGCGTTTTCAACCGCGGCGGCCAGCAATTTTTTGGCATCACCATAGCCCATGCCGCCCGCCAGAAAGGCCGCACGCATGGCGGCCACATCGGCTTCGGGCGCGAAATAGCCGTAGAGCTGGAAAATCGTGCTGGTATCCGGGTCTTTGGCTTCTTCCGGCAATTTGGAATCTGTCACGATTTTCATGATGAGTTTTTGGCGCGCCTTGGCGTCGATAAACAGCGGGATATGGTTGCCGTAGCTCTTGCTCATCTTGCGGCCATCAAGGCCCTGCACCGTCGCGCTTTGCGGCTGGATCAATCCTTCGGGCTGGATCAGCACGGGTTTGAACGCGTTATTCAGGTATCCGGCAATGTCGCGTGCGAATTCGATATGCTGCGTCTGGTCATGCCCCACCGGCACAATTTGCGCCCGCATGGCCAAAATATCCGCCGCCATCAGGATGGGGTAAGTATAAAGCCCCATGTTGACATTCGTATCCACATCGCGGCCTTCGGCTGCGTTTTTATCCTTCGCCGCCTTATACGCATGCGATCTGTCCATTAGCCCCTTGGGCGTGACAGCGGTCAGGGCGGTTGCCAGTTCGAAAATTTCGGGGATATCGGATTGGCGGTAAAAAACCGTTTTCGCCGGATCAAGCCCGAGCGCCAGCCAGCAAGCGGCGACTTCATACGTATCGCGCGTCAGGGCGGCGGCATCACGCACGCTGTTCAGCGCGTGATAATCGGCAATGAACAGGAAAGAATTTTCTTCCATTGCCGCTTTTTGCAGGGCGGGACGAATGGCGCCGATGTAATTGCCCAAATGCGGCATACCCGTTGCCTGCACGCCCGTCAAAACCGTTTTACCCGCCATGATGTCTGTTCCTTTACGCTTGCCGTTTTGGCTGTTTGCGCCAATATAGGCCATAAATAACCCCAAGGTAAATATCATGTGCGGGCGGTACAAACAGAATGCGGATGGCAATGCCGTGGCAGAAATGCTGCGCGCCCGCCGCCGCACGCGCAAAAAAGCCGGAGCGGATAGCGCGGCCATTGACGAAGACAGCCCCGCCATATCCGATAAATACGGCACCACTGTGCCTGAAAGATATAATATCGCCGTGCCCGGCATGGATTTGCCCGTGGTGCGCGAAAATGCCCATGGCCGTTTTATGGATGATCTTTATTGGGGTTTTGTGCC
>JAVEWI010000243.1:0-3590 GCA_034004625.1 Bdellovibrionales bacterium | reverse complement strand
CCTTCGCATTCATACGGGCCGCCGCCAGAATAGTGGTCGCCACGGCATCTGCCTCAAGCGCGAATCCGATACGCACATTTTCTTCGAAAGTCGTATTGATGCTGCCACGCATGCCTTGTCTTTGCTGGACGGCATGGCGGGCTTCGAGAAGCGCATTGCCCATCAGCCAGCCTTCGGTCTGGTTTGGCCCCACCGTCAGGATATTGGTTGCGTCGATATAGGCAGCTTCGAGAGCTTTTGGACTGTCGTTAATGCAAACAGCAGTGCGCAATGCGGCAAGGGCTTCAACCGCCGGCTTGCCGACAAGCTCTTCCTGCCCCAGTTTTTGCAGCGCAGTCTGCACACGTACCGCTTCGCGATTCCGTACAGCCTGTTCCTGCCCTTCGACAAAGCAGATGCTTTGCCAGTTCTGGCGCCACTGGGTCAAAGCCGCCTGCTGGCGTTCCGCTTCGACAACATAAGGGGTAATAGTCGCCGCAGGCCCGTTGGAGGCGCGTTCATAACCGTCCTGCTTGATATCCCAATACATATAACCCGCTGCCGCAGCCATCACCGCCGCGCTGACAAGACCAATGCGCAGGTTTTTTTTGTTAAATTTATCAGTAAATTTGCTGATGCTATCGGTAATCGCCACTTGATTTGCCCCCTCAGGCCTCAAATTATGAAAACATGAATACTTTCCCATACCTTAGACCATACGTCAAGCCTGAGGTAAAGCGCCTTTGATTTTACGTAATATTTTTCTGTAACTGGCGTTTGCATAGCCGGGAAATTTATGTTACCTAATGCTCCTCTCTGCACAAGAGTGTCAGAATTTTAACGTAACCAAACGAGGTTTTAAATGAGCGACATCAACGAACGCGTCAAGAAAATCGTTGTAGAACACCTGGGCGTTGATACCGCCAAAGTGACAGACGAAGCGAGCTTTATTGACGATCTGGGCGCAGACAGCCTGGACACGGTTGAGCTGGTTATGGCCTTCGAAGAGGAATTCGGTATCGAAATTCCCGACGATGCGGCTGAAAAAATCCAGACCGTTAAAGACGCGATCAGCTTCATCGAGCAGAACGCGAAAGCGGCCTAACAGGCCCGCCGTTCACGACGGATTTGAACAGCCCTTCTCTTTGCAAGACAGGAGAGGGGCTGTTCTTTTACCACCTGCCGCGCGGCAGTTCTCCTCCGCGCCACATCTATTCAATTATTAAAACCACACGCCGCATAAACTTACGCAGCAACATGAGGGAATAACGCATGAGACGTGTCGTCATTACAGGTATGGGTATCATCAGCCCGCTGGGGCAAGGCCTTGACCACAACTGGCAAGCCATTACCGCCGGCAAATCGGGCATCCGCAATATCCGCGGTTTTGACGCCTCCGACATTCCGTCGCAAGTTGCAGCCGAAGTCCCCGTCTGGGAAGGCGCCGAGGGCATATTCGATGTCAATAAATACATCGAACCCAAAGAGCAGAAAAAAATGGATAAATTCATCCATTTCGGCTACGCCGCCGCCGTTGACGCCGTGGAAGACAGCGGATACGTCCCCGCAGACGAAGAAGCCCGCTGCCGCGCCGGCGTTCTGATCGGCTCCGGCATTGGGGGCTTGTCCAATATTCATGACACGTCGCTCCTGATGGCTGAAAAAGGCCCGCGCCGCATTTCGCCTTTCTTTATCCCCTCGTCCCTGATCAACCTGATCTCGGGGCAGGTTTCTATCCGCTACGGGTTCAAAGGCCCGAACCACGCCGTGGTCACGGCCTGCGCCACGGGCAGCCATGCCATTGGCGATGCCGCGCGCCTGATTGCTTTTGACGATGCCGACGTGATGGTCGCCGGCGGTGCAGAAGCCGCCATTTGCCGCGTGGGCGTGGGCGGTTTTGCCGCCTGCCGCGCGCTGTCCACCAGCTATAACGACACGCCGGAAAAAGCATCCCGCCCGTTTGACAAAGGCCGCGACGGTTTTGTCATCGGCGAAGGCGCAGGCGTTGTGGTTCTGGAAGAATACGAACACGCCAAAAAACGCGGCGCGAAAATTTACGCAGAAGTTGTAGGCTATGGCCTGTCCGGCGATGCCTACCACGTCACATCCCCCGCCGAAAACGGTGATGGCGGTTACCGCGCCATGCAGGCCGCGCTGAAACGCGCAGGCGTTACGCCGGATCAAGTGGATTACATCAACGCTCATGGCACATCCACCCCGCTGGGTGATGATATCGAGCTGGGCGCGACCAAGCGCCTGTTCAGCGATGCCATCAAGACCGTGTCGATTTCGTCAACCAAATCCGCCATCGGGCATTTGCTCGGCGCCGCGGGCGCGGTCGAGGCGATTTACAGCGTCAAGGCTATCGAAACCGGCATCCTGCCCCCCACCTTGAACCTGGACGATCCGTCTGATGTGGCAGAGGGCGTGGATCTGGTCCCGCACAAGGCGAAAGAGAAAAAAGTAAATGTCGTCTTGTCGAATTCTTTCGGGTTTGGCGGCACCAATGCCTCCCTTGTCTTCCGCAAGGTATAACGGGTGAAAACCCTTTTAAGGTACGCGGGTTTTTGCGTGGCGGCGGGATGTATCATCCTGCTTGCTGCGGGCCTGTGGTTCGACCGCGCGTTTCACGCCATGCGCGTCATGCCCGAAAACAACCTGATGTTTGTCGAATCCGGCAGCGGCATCGCCCGCATCGGCGCGGATTTGGAAGCACAGGGTTTTGTGCAAAGCGCTTTTGTTTTCGAAATGGGCGCGCGGTATATGCAGATGCGCTATCCCGACCGCGGCACGCTGAAGGCCGGCGAATACCTGATGCCCTCTGTCGCATCGGTGCGCGACATTATCCGCATTTTGCAAATGGGAAAAACACTCCAGCGCCGCATCACCATCCCCGAAGGACTGATGGCAATTGAAATCGTCGCCCTTATCAATGCCGCCGAAGGACTGGAAGGTGAAATCACCGTCATTCCGCCCGAAGGCAGCCTGCTGCCTGAAACATACCACTATACCCGCGGCACCAGGCGGGAGCTGATTATCAGCCGCATGCAAAGATCCATGCAGGCCGCGCTTGACGACCTTTGGGCCAAACGCGCCGAAAACCTGCCCATCAAAACACCGGCGGAGGCCGTCAATCTGGCCGCGATTGTTGAAAAAGAAACCGCCATCGCCGCCGAACGCCCGCGCGTGGCCGGCGTATTCGTGAACCGCCTGCGCCTTGGCATGAAATTGCAAACCGACCCCACGGTTATTTACGCGATTACCGAGGGTAAAACACGTTTGGGCCGGCCGCTTTTGCGCCGTGACCTGACGGATGTGGATTCGCCTTATAACACTTATAAATATGAAGGCCTGCCGCCGGGGCCGATTGCCAATCCGGGATACCAGTCTCTGGCCGCCACCCTGAATCCGGAAGAAAACGATTTTATTTATTTCGTCGCCGATGGCACAGGCGGCCATGCTTTCGCCAGAACATTAAAAGAGCACAATAACAATGTACGCCGCTGGCGTCAGGTCCAGCGCGGAAAGCCCAGAACCGCGCCGCCGGTACCGCCAGAAGCACAAGCAGCCAATGCGCCAGAGGCGCAAGCAGCGAATGCGCCAGAGGCACC
>JAVEWI010000242.1:0-3597 GCA_034004625.1 Bdellovibrionales bacterium | reverse complement strand
GACGCTCTTCCGATCTAATATCTGTGACCGGCAAAGGCCAGCGAATGCCCAGACGCGGGTCATCATGACGAATGCCGCCTTCGGATTCCGGCGCGTAAAAAGCCGTATGCAGGTAAAGCATATGGCTGTCCGGCTCCAGCGTTTGAAACCCGTGGGCGCAGCCTTCCGGTATGACCATCATGGCGGCATTTTCCGGCGTTAATTCCATGGCAAAATGCTGCAAAAACGTATCCGACCCGCGGCGCAAATCAACGGCGATGTCCCAGACGCGGCCTTTGATACAGCGTACCATTTTCATTTCCGCATGCGGCGGATGCTGAAAATGCAAACCGCGCAGGGCGCCTTGCTGCGCCGTCATGGAATGGTTGGACTGGACAATCTGGCGGCCTTGAAAAGCTTTTTCCAGATCGCGCGCGCAAAACAAACGGGCAAAGCCGCCGCGCGCGTCCTGAAACGCCGATGTTTCGGCAACATAAAGCCCCTTGATCGGCGTGGGTTGCAGTTTCATACAGCCCAGACCGCTTTCTGCGCCTGCGCCTGCGAAATATATTCAGTAATTTGCGCATCGGTAAGCAAGCTGCCGTCCTGCATCTGCTGGCGGTACCAATCCGCCGTTTTTTGCAAAGTATCGGCAAGCCCCCATTGCGGTTGCCAGCCCAGCTGGCCATGCGCTTTTGTGCTGTCCAGATGTAAAAGACGCGCTTCGTGCATCGTGGCGTTTTCTTCCGTCTTCCACGCCATTTCGGGCCAGAAGGCGCGCATTTTTTCCAAAACCGTTTGCACGGACTGGTTCGATTCATCCGCGGGGCCGAAATTCCACGCCGCCGCGCAAGATTTATCGCCTGCCAGCAATTTTTGCCCGACCAGCAAATAGCCAGACAAAGGCTCCAGCACATGCTGCCACGGACGCGTTGCCGCGGGGGAGCGGATCACAAGCGGCTGCCCCGCCGCCGTTGCCCGCACCAGATCGGGGATCAAACGGTCTTCGGACCAGTCACCGCCGCCAATCACATTGCCCGCGCGCACAGACGCCAGCAGCGGCGCATCCGCCGTATCAAAAAACGACTGGCGGTAACTTGCCACCACCAATTCCGCCGCGGCCTTTGACGCGCTATAAGGATCACGCCCGCCCAGCCTGTCGTCTTCACGGTAACCGCGGTCGATTTCAAAATTCTCGTAACATTTATCGGTTGTAATCACCACAACCGCTTTCAACGACGGCACCGCGCGGCAGGCATCCAGCACATTGACCGTGCCCATGACATTAACCGACCATGTTTCCTGCGGGTCGCGGTACGAACGCCGCACCAAAGGCTGCGCCGCCATATGAAACACGATTTCCGGCGCAAAATCCGCAATGGCGGATTTGACCGCCGCCGCATCCCTGACATCAATCACGGCAGAATGTTTAACCTGCGGCGACAGCAAATGCCAATGCGCCGGCGTTGTTTCGGGCGCCAGCGCAATGCCTGCAACCTCGGCCCCCATTTGCACCAGCCACTGGCACAACCATGTGCCTTTAAACCCCGTATGCCCCGTCACCAGAACGCGGCGGCCGCGGTAAGTTCCTGAAAAAAGCGTCACGACCATACCTTCCACGGTGCATTGCCGGTTTGCCACATCTGCTCCAGCGTATTTTTCTCGCGCAGCGTGTCCATGGCCTGCCAGAAACCTTCGTAGCGGTAAGCATGCATCTGGCCTTCGGCGACCAGACGCTGCATCGGGTCCAGTTCCCAATGCGTGGCGTCGCCGTCGATATAATCAAAAACCGCAGGCTCCAGCACAAAAAAACCGCCATTGATCCAGGCGCCGCCCGCACGAGGTTTTTCCTGAAATGTCTGCACGTTCCCTTCGGCGCCAATGTCCAGCACGCCAAAACGTCCCGGCGGCTGTACCGCCGTTACAGTAGCGTGCTTGCCGTGTTTTTTATGCTGCGCGATGACTTCATCAATCGGCAGGTCGGAAACACCGTCGCCATAGGTAAAGCAAAACGTGTCATCTCCCACATAATCGCGCACGCGTTTCAAACGCCCGCCGGTCATGCTTTCCGCACCGGTATCAATCATGGTCACGCGCCATGGTTCTGCCTTGCGCTGCAAAACTTCCAGACTGTTGTCGCGCAGGTCCATGGTGATGTCGGCCTGATGCAGGAAATAATTCGCGAAATATTCCTTGATGACATAGCCGCGATAACCAAGGCAGATCACAAAATCATTAATGCCGTAATGGGAATACATTTTCATGATGTGCCACAAGATCGGGCGGCCGCCGATTTCAATCATCGGTTTCGGCTTCAGATGCGATTCCTCGCTGATCCTTGTGCCAAAACCACCGGCTAGAATTACGGCTTTCATGCGAAACCTTTTTACCTTGCGTTAGGCCCGCTTGTTATTTTCAGCAAAATCACTTCAACAAAGCCGCGAGCGGAAGCGCTATTTATAAGGTGAAATCAGCCGCTTTTCAATCCAAGGGCATTTATAATTCCATAACGTAAAAAACACGCCTATCCGGCGGCAAAGCTTTACATTCTTCCCTTCCGGTTTTATGAATATAGCATCGCATTATAAGGAAATAGAATCATGGCTCCCAAACCGAACAGCACTGTTCTTTATGCCCTCGCCGGTCGCACACTTGAAGCCGCACAAAAGCTGGAGCGGGAATTGCAGCGTGAATTGCAAACCGTCGCCGTGATGCGCAGCGGCAACATGAAAGACATAGGCGACAGCTGGGACGCCATGTACAAAGGCCTTTTGGCACGCCTTGACCGTGAAGCGCCGGAAATTCTGGAACTGACCGGATTGAAATCCCCCGCAACGCAAGTTTTCAAAGGCGCACAAACCCTGCCCCGTGCGTATCAGGAATATCCGCAAATTTTTGCATCGCCGGAAAAAAAGCCGATGCTTTATATGTACGCGCCGGTTGATTACAAAGGCGCGCATTTCGTGCCTGTGGATTCCGTCCCCATCACAGGTAAACAAGCCGACCGCGTGAGCGATTTGTTATTTGCAGGCGGCTGGCTGGGTAATGCTCCCCTCGTCTCCATCCCCAAAGAAGGCGTTGCCACACCGGCGGACTATAAAGCGCCCAGCAAAACCGCACTGCGCAAAGCTTTTGCCCATATCCCCAATGACCGCGTATGCTTCCTTGCTGCAGGCCGCAGCCTTGAAATCGTGCAGGATTACCGCGCACGCACCGAAGACTGGAAAGAAAAACTGCAAACCGCCTGCCGCGCAATCGAAGCCGAAGTAGGCAAAAAGAAAAACGAATTGCTGGTCATGCTGCCCGTGGGCGAGGATGTGAACATCAGCGTATCTTACAGCTATTCCAGCCAAGGCGGTGACAAAGCCACCTTGCTCCTCTCCGTGCGCCGCGCGGGCAAAGACAGCATCTGGAACGCCGGTAAAAAAGTGGACGCGCCGGAATCCGATGCCTATCACCTGATCCCGCGCGAAGGCGGTGAATACAAGGTCAAACCGCGCCGCGACACACCGGAGGGCAAAGCCCTTGCCGCCATCATCGACGCCGTGCCGCTTACGCCGGGGCTTAAAGAATACCCCGAATTGCTGGCTGATTTCAAAATCAAGCAAGACCAGATTG
>JAVEWI010000241.1:0-3606 GCA_034004625.1 Bdellovibrionales bacterium | reverse complement strand
GCGGCTTTGGATGGCGCACGCTGGGCATGGCCCGTGGCACTGGTTTTTGCCATGGCGGTCACGCTGCGCCTTGCACGTTTTAACATCGCCACCGAAGAAGGCGATCCGAACGATCCTTTGCGCAAATATTTTACCGGCGTACCCTCGCCGGTTGGCGCGGGACTTTGCCTGCTGCCCATGATTGTCAGTTTCCAGACCGGCGATGCCGTGCAGGACATTGTCAAAAACCCGGTAATCGTCGGCTCGTGGGCCATGGTGGTTGCCGCCATGATGGTCAGCAATATCCCGACGTTTTCCAGCAAGCAGATCCGCATTTCCTATAAATTCAAAATTCCGGCGCTGGGCTTTTTTGCTATCCTGCTGGCCGGACTTATCAATGACACATGGCCGACAGTAACCTTGCTCGGCGCGGCTTATTTGTTTGCTCTTCCTTTTGGCGTCCGCCATTACCAAAAGCGGGCGGCAGCCTATGCCGCCGGTCAAAAAGACCTTGAGGCAGAAGCGGAAGAAAACGAGGAATAAAGAAATCCATCGGCACGGTTAAACCTGTCCGCCACAAATAAAAACGCCGCCCTGTAAAGGACGGCGTTTTTATTTGGTTCACACGCATCCACAAATGATGCGGCGAATTATTTAGCCACCGGGCGGCGTCGGCACGCTCACCGAACGCTGCGCGCTGAAATCATGCGAGTTACCGGCTTCGCGCTGTTTGAATTCAGTCGATGTTCCCGCAAGACGCAGAGATTTCATATGCGGGGTTTCACGGTTGATATGATCTTCCGCCGTGGAATAGCCGAGAGCCGCATCACGGTTAATACGGTCCATGCTGAGATGGCGTTTGTCATGGGCAATCGTATTAAGGTTGCTGATTGCTTTATGCGTATCGGGACCGAAAGCCGCCGGTGCCGCACTCAACGTGGCAATGCTCGCACCGCTTACTTTAAGTCCCTTGCCCACCACGGCGCTATTGCCATGGGCATAAGACGCGCCGCCCACCGTAGAGCCTGTGCCATTCACTTTAGCGGCAAGCGCGCGTTTTGCTACAGCGTCCTTGTCCGGTTTTTTAGCCGCCATTTTTGCCATCATTTTACGGTCGGAATAACTGGTCGGCATGGCGCTGATGCCGCCGCCACGGCTCATGTTGAGAAACTGGCTATTATTGGACTGGCCTTTGCGGCCTGTGCCGAAAATCATATCACCGCCGGGCTTGCGCGCACTTTCCGAGGCCACGGTCATCACGAATTCCGCACCTTTGATATATTTGGATCCGGAAACACCACCAGAAATAAAGGCATCAGCATCCGAACTACGGCCGGAAGGCGCAGCAGCAGACCCACCGCCTGCGCTCGCGCCCTTGGCTGCGTTTTCAATGACAAGCATGTTTTTGCGCGTCTCGGCCTCCTGGTCGATCAACTGGCCGGAATTGTTTTCGCTTTGTACGGTAGAGATGCTCATGCTCGTCGCTCCTTCGTGTACCTCTGGGGCACATCATCTTATATGTCGTCCAGTAGCGGAAGACTTTCGATATTAAGCTATATTAACACAGCTGCCATATTATCGCCAAACAAAACCCACAAACGCAGGGTTAAGGCACTGATTTCAATAATATAATTTATTTGACCGCGGCAAGCGCGAATCCCCGCCCCGCCTAGGCCGCCAAAACCTGCGGCCCGCGCAGGCGGCGGTATGATAGTGCCTCTGCCACATGGGGCATTTCAATCTGGTCCGCCCCCGCCAGATCGGCAATGGTGCGCGATACCCGCAGCACGCGGTGCCAACCGCGGGCAGAGAGCTTCATTTTCTCCGCCGCCTCTGTCAAAAGCTTTTGCGCAGAGGCACTCATAGGCGCGATCTGGGTCAAAAGATCTCCATCCGCCTCGGCATTCGTCATGACATGCGCGGCGCCCAGCGCGGCAAAACGGTTTTGCTGGCGCAGCCGCGCAGCATCCACGCGCAGACTGACATGGGCCGATGTTTCGCGCGCAGGCGGCAAAGCCAGGTCGGCCGCGCTGACCGCGGGTACGTCCACATGAATATCAATGCGGTCAAAAACAGGGCCGGAGATTTTTGCCTGATAATCCGCCATGCATTTCGGCACGCGGCCACAGCCCATGGCGGGGTCATCCGCATAACCGCAGCGGCAGGGGTTCATCGCCGCGACCAATTGGAAATGCGCGGGGAAAGTCACATGATAATTCGCCCGGCTGACAAGCGCGCGGCGGGTTTCAAGCGGTTGGCGCAGCGCTTCCAACGTCTGGCGGTTAAATTCGGGCAATTCGTCCAGAAACAAAATACCGTGATGCGCCAGCGATATTTCACCCGGCTTCGCCCGCAATCCGCCGCCGATAATCGCGGGCGTCGAGGCGGAATGATGCGGATCGCGGAACGGCCTTTCCGTCACCAATTGCCCGCCTTCGAGCACGCCGGCCACGGAATGGATCATCGAAAGCTCCAGCGCTTCGCGCGGGGACAGCGGCGGCAAAATACCCGGCAAACGCGCGGCCAACATGGATTTACCCGATCCCGGCGGGCCGACCATGAGCATGTTATGACCGCCTGCCGCGGCGACTTCCAGCGCGCGTTTGGCGCTTTCCTGCCCTTTCACATCCGCCAGATCAAGCCGTGACGCCTGCCGCGGCGCCATGCTGGCTTCGGGGCGGCTCAGCACTTGCGTGCCTTTCATGTGGTTCAAAAGCGCGACCAGATTATCCGGCGCCAAGACATCCAGATCGCCCGCCCATACGGCTTCGCCGCCGCAATCGCGCGGGCAGATAATGCCGCGGTTTTGCGCCGATGCGGAAATAGCCGCGGGCAAAACACCGCTGACCGCGCGCAAGGAGCCATCCAGCGACAATTCCCCCAGCGCCAGATAATGCGAAAGCTCTTCGCCCGGAAAAACCCCCATGGCGGCCAAAACGCCAAGCGCAATGGGTAAATCGAAATGGCTGCCTTCCTTGACCACATCGGCGGGGGCAAGGTTGACCGTGACGCGTTTGGCGGGCAGGGCAAGACCGATGGCATGCAAGGCGGCACGCACGCGTTCGCGGCTTTCGGCCACGGCCTTGTCCGGCAAACCGACAATGCTGAAAGCGGGCAGGCCTTGGGTGATCTGTACCTCGGCATCTATGTCAAGCACATCAACGCCTTGGAAAGCGACCGTCTTCACGCGTTGAACCATGCTAAAAAAATCCCGAAAAAACAGATGCCGCAAAAATATGATCTTGTTTTTGTACGCTAAATGTTCTCATACGTAAAGCAATATAATTACAAAAATATCTTATGTCTTGACATAAACGGCATGAAAGTTAGTCTCTTCCCGTCATGTTCAAAAAAATGAGAGAATCAAAGCCTGCCCAAAAGACGGCTGCGGCCATCGGCAAGGCGACATCACGCAAAGCGCCCCTTTGGATCAAGGCGCTGCGCACCCTTGCGCTGACCGCCGCCGCACTGGTGGGACTGGATCAGGCCGTGCTGCCCAACCTGCCCGGCCGCGCCCTGACCGAGGGCGAAACCACCATGTTGCGCGAGGTTTTCAAGGATTCCGTTGATTACAAAAAAATCCGCATCCACCACTCCGCCCCTGCCACGCAGTGGATGAGCATGCAA
>JAVEWI010000240.1:0-3613 GCA_034004625.1 Bdellovibrionales bacterium | reverse complement strand
TAAAGCTTCCGCCCTGCTGGGCGCTGCGCTTCAAATCCTGCTCGTTCTGCTCGGTCAGACGCTCGCGCATATCACCGTCAACATCATCAACCGTACCCGGCGTGGTTCTAACCTGCTCGGTCCCGCTGATGGAAGTTACGGCTTTACCTTGCGGGCCTTCATCTTTAGGCGCAAAAATCATATAAGCACCAAAGAGCACGGCAGCCCCCAGCACAACAGCCCCGACCTTCATCAACGGGTTGTTGTCCCAGGTTTCCTTCAGCGAGGCACGGCCACCACCGGCGCCGCCGGCTTCCTGCTCGAAATCATCGTCCTGGTTGTCGATGTCGAAATCGTTTTCGTTATTGCTCATGGCTTGGATACCTCGTCAACGGCGATTTGGGCACGAACCATGCGGCCTTCATCAGACAGCAGGATTACAGGGGCGTGGTTAAGGGCGTAAACATTCATTCCATCAGCGGAAGACACGCTCGAATCCCACCCCGGAGAAAGCAAAGTCAAAGGCGTGCGCAGATACAGCTGATCGGCAACTTTCCACGCCGTAGTACGGCCATCCGCACCGGTTACGTTCATGCGCACGGCTTCGCGCGGCGGCGTGCCGTCAAGGAATCCGGTCATGTTGTCATCACGGCCTGCAACAGCTTTCAAACCGCCAAACTGGATAAGGGGCGTCTTGGCAAGCGGGCCCGGGCGCGGGATACGTGCGTCAAAACGGTAATGCACTTCATCAATCCCCGTTCCCAGCCGCACCGTAACAGGCGTGATCAGGTCCACAAGGCGGATGGACAGGTTGCCAATGCCATGGGCCGTCAGCGGCGTGATACGCACAACATGTCCACCAGTTTCAGGCGTAGAAATGTCGAATTTGCCGGCCCAGCCAATATCCTGAATAGGCCACGGCGCGCCAGTCGAATCCAGAATGGTGAATGTCGTGACGTGACCCGGCGCCATTTTGATAAGCGCGGGCGCTTCGCTCGGATCCAAAGACAAGGTTTGCACAACCTGGCGCGGTTCGGGCACGGTAATCGGCGTTTCGGCGGCCTCGCGCTTCACTTTGAAAACTTCCAGCGTTTTGCGGATCTGTTCCGGCTCCAGCGGCAAAAGCTGCTTCAACGCGGCATCGAAAGCCTGATCTTCGAGTTTTTTGCGCTGCTGTTCGGCTTCAAGCTCCATAGCAGCCTGCATCTCGGCGCTGGACACAGCATTAACCATCGGCCCCACAGGCAAAGCGCCGCCTGGCCCCAAAGGACTTGCCATCATCGGATCGGCACGCATCGCGGCCATAGGATCAATGATTTCTTCTTCTTGCGCAGGCTTTGCCGCAGGTGCAGGTGCGGGACGGCCGCTACGCTCTGCCGCCTGACGGAAGGCTTCGATTTCGCTGAGATCATCCTGCGCAAACGCAAAAGACGAAGTCATCCCAATCAGCGCCGCACACACGATACTTGAAACCAAAGGCCTCATCGCAGTTCTCTCCTTCAAAATCCATTCTCTACCGGGGCGGGCCTTGCATGACCTGATTTGCGCCTGACGCCAGAGAAACTTTACTATTTATACCCTACGCGCCACATGACGCACAATGCCTATTCGTTTCCGGAGGGCCACACAGCCCGCAAAGATATCAATTCACCCGCCACGTAAAGATGCCAAGGCCAGCCGCATTCACCGAAGTCGGCAACCTTACGACAAACATTTGAACATGGGCGCGCACCCTTTTTTCCGTACCCGGCGCACGCACCGTCATCACCAGCGGCACTTCGATCATCCAACCCATTTTTCCTTCATGCAGTCCCTGCCCCAAAATAGACGGCGGCGCACGCGGGATTGCCGTAATGACCTGCTGGTACTTCTGGACGTTTTTAAACAAGCTGGATTCGACAAAAGACGGGCGGAAACTTTCAAGCCCCTCGGGAGAAAAGTACTTTTGCGAGCTGGCATAACGCTGGTTCACATCGTTAAAACCAAAGGTCAGGATTTCAGTCGCCGCCTGCGCCGCCCAGTCCAGCAGCAAAGCATTGTTCACATAAGGCTCGCTCATGGCAACCAGCGGCAGCAAATGCCCGCCCGCCATAACCGCATGATACCTGTCCTGAGGGATGACGGAACTAACGCGGTAAAAAACAGCGCCCAGCAAAATGGCAATCACAAGAACAAGCCCGAAAGAAACACGGAACATGTTCTTATAGGCATCGCGGTAGCTGATGAGCGCGTCCAGGTCGGCTGTCGCATTTCTTTCTTCCGCCGTCGTCACCGTGTGTCCCCTGTCCTTGTCAAAACGCGAAAATTGTCCGCCCCTGCGAAACGCAGAATTTTACTGGCGTGCAGCTTCCGCAAGCCACTGCTGAATACCCACCCCGTTCGGGTTTTCAAGCGAGGATACGCGCTCGACCACCAGCGTCAGCTTCAGGTTATCCACCCGGGACTGTTCGCGTGCGCGGTATTCAACCGTCAGCGGCATTTCAAGAACCCAGCGGTATTTGCCCGCAGCAACGCCTTGCTGGCGGATCACAGGCGCGCTGCGCGGGGAAGCCACAACAACCTGCCTCTGCGCAGTCACTGATTCAATGATACGCGCACGTTCCATCGCGGAGGAGAAAGTTTCCCAGCCGGTTTTGGTAAAGTGACGTGAAGCCTGCTGCAAACGGCGCTGGTAATCGTGGAAGCCGAAGGTCATGACCTCGGTCGCTGCCTGCGCCACCCAGGACACAAGCGCGGAGTCCGTCAGGAAACGTTCGTTCAGCGGCGACAACTGCATGATACGGCCATCGGCCGTCGTTGCAAAATAACGGTCATGCGACACAGAGTTGTTGATATGCACGATCAAGGTCAGGATAAGACCGATAATGATGGCGCCTTCCAAAATCACGATTTTGATCAGGTTGCGGAAACCATCGCGGTAAAATTCGTTACGCGTCACCACGCTGACCAGCGGGCCGCCAGGCATCGCGGTCGTAGCAGGCTTTTCAGGCTGTCCGGCGGAACCTTTTTTAGGAGTTGCAGGTTTGTCGGCTTCTTCTTCGGCTGTTTCCGAAGGCGCTACGGGCGCGGCGCCAGGCTTACTGCCCAAAACCTTGCCCAGCATCGACAACGGGTTGCCGCTATCTGCCGGTTCCTGTGCCGGATTGTCGATGTCGGTTGCGTTGGTTTCACGTCCCGCGTCGGCCATACTATATATATCCCCTGTATTGTCCCCTTTGACCCGCCCGCGGCGCCAAAGGCCGGAACGGATTTCTGCCGGGGTAGAACAGACGGGCTTCTGACGACAGCTTTCCTACCCCAGAGTGAAATACTATTTTATTCAGCGGCTTACCGCAACAGGCTTTGTGACTTTCCGCAAGACCGCCGCAAGGAGCCTCCTTGGGACGCCCTAAACCTCCGCTTTTATGCCCGAACGGCTATTTTCTATATTTATTCTTATTTATATGTGCGCGGACGCAGCAAAAGCCACCCGCTGTGCCCAGACCTATTAAGTCATTGTAATTAATAAATATTAATCCAAAAATTTGACACGAATGACCTCTTTACATGTCTTTTCATATTGTGATAGTTTTTTACAGTTCCCGGCTTTGCCGGTTTTTGTTCATTCCCCAAGCGCGCGGCAAAACCAGACGCC
>JAVEWI010000239.1:0-3651 GCA_034004625.1 Bdellovibrionales bacterium | reverse complement strand
GCCCAATAACTCCTTGGCACCGACCCACCACAGCATATCCATGGATGTTTCGCCGCGCCCGCTGACCGCATGCACATTGGCGCCACCATCCAGCAGCACATTCACTTTATCTGCATCGCAGCGGGCAATGGCCAGATGCAATGCAGAATAACGCGCATCCCCCGGCCTGTATTCCACCGCATTCGCATCCGCGCCCAGTTGCAGGGCGCGTTTGACATCATCCGCGCTGCCTTTATGCACGGCAACGATCAGGGCGTTATTGATACGCGCCTGATAATTCGCGGTATCGTCTTCGTCCATGAAATAACGCGGGTCTGCGCCAATCAAACGGAACGGCGCACCTGCATCGGACAGCAAACGGATAGCCTGCGGAAAGTGCGAACGGTACGCGGCATCCAGCGGCGTTGCGCCATCGGCATCCGTATCCGACAATTCGGCATCGTATTTCACCAGCAAAGCAATGGCGTCCAGATTGCCCCGTGCAATCGCCGCGTGCAGCGCGGGCATGCCGCCCGGCAATACACGGTCGGGGCAGGCGCCGTCTTGCAATGCGCGTTCCATCGCCGGTAAATCCATCACCAGCGGCGCCATGGCGGCCATCAGACGGTTGTCGGCATCGACCTGACGCGCGGCGGCATCTGCGTTGGACACAAGGTCGCAAAGCATTTTTTGCAGCGGCTGGGTGCCGTCAATGTCGCGCGGTTTGCGGGGGGACACGCAAGGCTTCCTTCAAGATGTTATGTATTCATTGGAAGGTCGTTTTTACCATAGGCCACAGGGCAGCGTAAACCCGAAACATCCCTTGTTTATCGTCATTTTGCCCTGCTCTCTCGCCCCGCGGCGCAGCAAAACCGCGTGCAGCTCCATAGGTATCGCCCACAGGCTTTAATTTTTACATATATCTATTATTTTCCAATAAAACGCCAAAGGGCAGCACTTGCGGCCTGCTTTGTAAAAAAGGCCTAATTTTCTTTATTTCCACACCGCCGCACCCTAAAATGCCCGCAGTTTCAGGTACCAACAGACAGAAAGAGCCCGCAGGCCAGAATGCTGCTGTATTTTAAAAACAAGCTCACCTCCAAACCGGCGTTCAGCCAGGGCGAATTGAGCCTGATCCTTGGCGTTTACGGGGAGCGCGTGAAACGCGGCGAATGGCGTGACTATGCCATCGACAGCCTGCCGGATATGGCCGCTTTTTCCGTTTTCCGTTCTTCCCGCGAAAATCCGGCCTATGTTATTGCCAAACTTTCCGCCCGCAGTTTTTTAAAACCGGCTGAATTCGTGGTTTACGAAGGCGGCAAAACCTTGCGCCAAAGCGCATCCCTGCGCGAAGTGCTGGAGATATTCGAGGATCCATCCACATGACGAAAAATCCCCCTCTTTTCTTTTTATCACCATTCTTTTTATCCGGGCGCGGCATGGTTGCGCTGACGGCCTGTGTCATCAGCGCCGCGGCCCTGACCACCCCCGCCGCCGCGCAAATCAAATACCAGACCGACCCCGTTTACGAAAAAATGGCGGCGGAAGATCCGCATCCGATGGAAGACCTGATCGCGCTGGGCGAAGAAGGCGACATCCGCGCGCAATTCATTCTGGGCGATCTTTACAGCAAGGGTCAGGGCGGATTGCCGCGCAATATCAAAAAATCGCGCGAATGGTTTGAAAAAAGCGCACGCGGCGGATATCCGCAAAGCTTTATCCGTCTGGCCGCGCTTGAAAAACGCACCAAAAATCCGGCCGATGCCTATAAATGGTACACGCTGGCGATTGAAACATTGCCCGCGGGCGAACGCAGATGGGCACAGACCGCGCGCGATACGCTGGTCAAGGACGAAGGCCTGACCAATGCGCAAACCCGCGCCGCACGACAGGCCGCCGCGGAGTGGAAAAAGCCGCCGCGCAAAACCGAAGCCGCCCCCGCAGCGGCGCCTGTGAAAAAAACCGAAACGGCGCCAAAGCAAAATGATCCGGCACAGGCCGAAGCCGCGCAAATCGAAACAACGCTGGCAGAAACAGCGCCCGTAATCGCCACCGAAACACAAACAACAACTGCCGCAGCGGTTATCACCAATGCTGCCGCATCACCTGATACCAAGACAGCTGAAAAGAACGATCAACCTCAAAATAGCGATCAAAAGGAGAAAGCAGAATGACCAAGATCAAAGTCAAAACCCCCGTTGTTGAAATGAACGGCGATGAAATGACCCGCATCATCTGGGACATGATTATCGACCGCATGATCAAACCCTATCTGGACATCGACCTGAAATCCTATGACCTGTCAATCCAGTCGCGCGACGAAACCAACGACCAGATCACGATCGATGCCGCCAATGCCATCAAGCAATACGGCGTCGGCATCAAATGCGCGACCATCACGCCGGACGAAGCCCGCGTGGAAGAATTCAAATTGAAAAAAATGTGGAAATCGCCCAACGGCACCATCCGCAACATCCTGAACGGCACGGTTTTCCGCGAACCCATCATTTGCAAAAACATTCCGCGTCTGGTCACCACATGGAACAAGCCGATTGTTGTGGGCCGTCATGCCTTTGGCGACCAATACAAGGCAACGGATGTCAAAATCCTCGGCCGCGGCAAACTGACCATGACCTTCGTGCCCGATAACGACGGCACGCCCGAAACATGGGAAATTTACGACTTCGCCAAGGGCGGCGGCGTTGCCATGGGCATGTATAACACGGATGAATCCATCGCCGGTTTCGCCCGCAGCTGCTTTAACTATGGCCTTGCACGCGGATATCCCGTTTACCTTTCGACCAAGAACACGATCCTCAAGGCCTATGACGGACGTTTCAAAGACATCTTCCAGGAGATCTTTGACGCGGAATTCAAGGCGAAATTCGATGCCGCGGGTCTGGTCTATGAACACCGCCTGATCGACGACATGGTTGCCTCCGCGCTGAAATGGGAAGGCGGATTCCTCTGGGCCTGCAAAAACTATGACGGCGACGTGCAATCCGACAGCGTGGCGCAGGGCTTCGGCTCGCTCGGCCTCATGACCTCTGTGCTTTTGACGCCCGATGGCAAAACGGTTGAAACCGAAGCCGCCCACGGCACCGTCACCCGCCATTACCGCATGCACCAGCAAGGCAAACCGACATCCACCAACCCCATCGCTTCCATTTTTGCATGGACGCAGGGTTTGAAATACCGTGGCCAGTTTGACGGCACGCCGGATGTGGTCGCCTTTGCCGAAACGCTGGAGCGTGTCTGCATCGATACGGTCGAAGCGGGCGATATGACCAAAGACCTCGCGCTTTTGGTTGGCCCCGATCAAAAACACCTGACCACCGAACAGTTCATGGACAAACTGATTTCCAACCTGAACGCGGTGATGCAGAAAAAAGCCGCCTAAACGCGGCGCACAGCAAAAGGCATAACGCAGGATAATTGCTTTATTGCCCGTATAAAAACCCGATGCTAGGCTTGGCATCGGGTTTTTATATGCGGGGAATTTTATGCGTCTTTTTACTGTTTTTTTGATGGCTTTTTGCGCCGTGTTTTACAGCTTCGCCGCACAGGCCGAAGAAATCGCCGAAGAAGGTTTCTTTTCCGGCGCGCAGCCCGTCAACCGCACCGCGTTTTTCAAACCCGACATGGGCCCTTATACCGATGTCACCAGTCAGG
>JAVEWI010000238.1:0-3654 GCA_034004625.1 Bdellovibrionales bacterium | reverse complement strand
GCGCGGCATCCACGCAGGTCAGCCGTGCCGCCAGATCATTTTGCGGTTCAATGGCTTTGACGATCAGCGCAACGCTTTCCTGCCCGCTTTCACCGAAGAGAGCCAGATCACCCACGGCAATCTGCGCTGTTTCCGCATCCTGCGGACTTGCGAAAACCAGCTTTTTCGTTTCGCCCTCTTCACCGTCCAATGCCAGCAGCAGAGATGATCCATCGCACCTGCGCAGGCGCAGGCTATAATTTTTATCGGCCTCCATGATGACGGTATTGTCGATTTCAATGGCGGCTATCTGCGCTTCGTTTTCTGTATCAGGCACCAGTTGCGTCACGCGCGCCGCGGCGATGCCGAACATGGGGACGTCATGGGTAAATCGTATCAGGTCACCGCGCGTGCAGACGATATGTTCGATATCGCAGTTAAAAGTATAAATTTCAGGCCGCAAAGTCGCGCTGGCCAGGTGATAACGTCCGTCACGCCAGGCCTGCCGCGGGTCGGTAATGCCGGGCAGGGTGATGGTTTCATATTTTTGTGCCGTTTCTGCGGTTATGCCATCGCGGAATACCAGTCTTTCATCCTGCCGCCAATCTTTGTCACGGTTGATAAAACGGATACGCAGCGCATCTGGTACATCGTCAAATGCCTTGCGCCCTTGAAATCCCCATGTATTGCGCGGACTGAAATGCTGCACGGGTACATGTTGCGGCTTGTCTTCCACAACACCCCATTTGCCGTCGCTGAGTGTGGGCGATGCCCGGCCTGCGGCGGCAATATCCTGCAAAATTTCACGCACCGATGCATCGTAATCAATAACGCCGTTATATTCGCGCGCAGCTGCGGCGCAGGCTGCGTGCCATGATTGCAGTTTTTGCATATCGATACGGTGGTCGCCCAATGGCCGTGCATTGGCATGGCCTTGCAGAACATGCCGGTAGAGCGATGCAGGGTTTGACGTGGGCTGCGGCACCCATGCCGTGCCGTCCCAATCCGGCAAAACGGATTCGCAAATGCCATTGAGCCTGTCCACAATGCCGTTCATCTGGTCCGTGGCACGGATGCGCAGGGCTGTCACCGCAAGTCCGGTCATACGCAAAGGATAGGCGTAACGCACGGTGCGCAGGGCTGTCCAGACAGTGTCATTGAAAATACGGTCGCTGTCCGTATCCGGCGTGATGCGGCGCAGGCGTACATCATACCGCCCCCGCGGCACGCGGAAACTGATAGTGCGGCGCAGGGCGGCGGCCTGTTTCGCGCTCAGATTAAATCCGGCAAAACGTAAACCGCCTTCGGCAATTTGCAATTGTCCTGCATTAAATGATGTTGTAACGGCGAAAGACCCGCTGTTTTCAAAAATGCCGCTTGCAATGCTTTCCGCCTGTTCCTGCACGATGCGTGGTGCCGGAATAATATCGGGGTCGTCCGACCGGCGCTCCACCTGCGCAAGCCGAATATATCCATCGGGGATAATCGGGCTTGCGGGTTCCACACTGTCGTAGCCGATACGGAAAGGCGTGCCTGTAAAAATCCGCAAGGACCCGTTTGCCGCATCCAGCGTAATATAATCTGTCCGGCGTGCGGTAAATGTTCTGCCCGCAATGGACAAGGCGGAAGGCCGCGCCATTAAGGTTGCCGTTTGTGCGGCAATGGTTTTGTAACTCGTGCCGCCGGCGCTCCAGTCATTTTCGCCTGCGGGGCTGTATTGCACTTCGACTTCCAGCGCGGCAATCCCCTTGCCGCCCTTGCTGTTAAAGGCAACCAGCCCGCGCGGCATGGTCAGATCGACAGAAATTTCATCGGCCTCGGTTTCCGTTGTGCGCAGCACGTAGCCATCAGACTGTTTCAGCGCCAGTTCCATATCATTTTGCATCACGCTATTGCTGTAAAGCGACAGCGGCGCATCGTCCGGCGCGCCATAGCGGGTTTCAACCTCGACATCGCTGAATTCGGACAGAGGCGTTTCGCCAATGCGCAGGTCACTAATGTTCAGCGGGCCGTATCCCCAGACAAAAATCATGCGCAAGTATTGGTCGTTGCCGATGGTTTCGGTATAGGGCATGGCGCCCAGCGGCGGCACAAAACGGTGACGGCCCAAAACGCGCGGTACGCGGCCAAAGGGCGATACCTGATTGCGTGCACCCTGTAAAAACAGCGTGGGGCTTTCCTTTTGCCCGCTGCCAAACCGTGCCTTGCCCGGCGGTGCGATGGCGTTCAGTGCCAGGCGGCCCAGAATATTTACGCCCGCTGTAATAATGCGGGTGGCACTGATGCCCATCAATGTTGCCTGCGCGCTAATGCCAAGCGCGCCGGCAACCGCGCCGGCAATGACAGGCGCCGCCGCGATCAAGGCAAGCGACAACACGGTGCGCAGCGGGTTTTTACCGCCCCCGCCGCCCATGGGCATCATGCGCAGGGTAATGACCTGTCCGGCATGCGGATATACATGGCGCCAGTTTTTACGCGGAATATAATGCCCGCCGATAAAAACATGCATAAACCCGAAAATATCAGGCGCAATGCCGCCCTGTGCCATCAGGGATTCGATATTGCCGCCTGCGGGCATACGGGCATCAATACGCTCCATCATGAACGGGTGCGGCGCATGGCGCAGTGTCAGGCAGCCGTTGCCGGCTTCACAAGATGTTTGCAGGGACATGGGAAATTTAATCCTCGGCGTCTGTTTCGATCAGGGCGCGGCGGCGGTAGAAACCGTAAATACGGTCTTTCCACCGCGACTGGTCATATCTTTCAATTGCGCTGTCGATGCGGGCTTCGACATGCAGCATGTGGCAATCGCCCAGAACGATTCCGACATGTAAAGGCAATCCATGCAGGCGCAGTACAATCACATCGCCGCAGGCTTCTTGTCCGGTCGGGATATGATCCCATGCGGGGATTTGTCCGCGGATGACGTTGCTGATATCATCCAGCGCCAGCGTATTTTCGTATTCGGTGCAAAGTGACGGCAGGGCAATAGCGAATTGTTCCGCCATAACCAGACGCACCAGACCCCAGCAATCAAGGCCGGAGCGGTCGCGTCCATGGTCGCGAAATGGCAAGCCGATATAATGCCCCGCCCAGATGGGAACGGGCATGGGGTTATCTTTCGGGATTAAAAAAAGGGGACGAAATTAAAAAATGGCATAAAAAAACCCGCCGGTTTAACGGGCGGGTTTTTCGGGATTTTGAATTCTTTCTAACGCGTGCTGGTCATGCCTTTCGCACGGGTGGGGGCGGGTCTGTCCGGTTCGTTACCACCCAGAACTTTGTCCACCCAAGCATTCAGGCGCGCAGTATTGGCTTTATCAGGGTTTGCCGCAGCAAAATCCTGCATAATACGAATGTCTGCGATCAGGGCCGCGCTGGCACCGCCGCGTGTATCGGTGGTCATACCGCGCAGGGAGCAATCAAGATATTGTTCATGCGCGCTGCTACTGCCGCTAACAAACTGTGATTTCATAGTAAATCCCCCTAAACCTGCCTTTGGGACAAGTCTTTTACGTATCGCTGCGAACCGAGATTCTTAACTGATATTTAAAGTCTATCCCGATTTTCCTTATCATACCATAGCAAAATTGAACGAAGTGTTAAGTAAACGCTGTAAAATTGCGATTTTTCCGGAATAATATTTTAAAAAAGCCCCGGAAACTGGCTGGGGGA
>JAVEWI010000237.1:0-3663 GCA_034004625.1 Bdellovibrionales bacterium | reverse complement strand
TCGCTGGCGTCCTTGTCTTCGTCTTCCTGCTCTTCGCGGTAGACTTTGAGGAAACCGTCGAATGCGATGATGGATCCAGTGGCGCGCAAAACAACTTTGCCGTCCGCATTGGCAATGTCCACGGCGACCTGGTCCAGCACGGCGCTTTCCATTTGGCAGGCAACGGTGCGTTTCCAGATCAGGTCATAAAGTTTTGCCTCGTCTTCGCCCAGATATTCGGACACGCTGTCGGGCGTGCGGTGGACATCGGTGGGGCGGATGGCTTCGTGCGCTTCCTGCGCGTTTTTGACTTTGGATTTATAGGCGCGCGGGCTTTCGGGCAGATAGCTTTCGCCAAATTTGTTTTTAATCAACTGGCGCGATGCGGCAATCGCCTCGCCGCTCAGCGTGATGCCGTCCGTACGCATATAGGTAATCAAACCCACGGTTTCGCCGCCAATATCTACACCCTCGTACAGGCGCTGTGCCGTGCGCATGGTTTTGGTCGCGGAAAAACGCAGTTTGCGCGATGCTTCCTGCTGCAATGTGGAGGTGATAAAGGGCGGATAGGGATTGCGGCGTACCTGTTTGCGCTCGATACTCGCAACGTGGAAATTTTGTCCTGTGATGCGTGCCACGGCTGCATCGGCGCTGCCCTGGTTGCCGATGGTCATTTTTTCGATTTTGTCGCCGTCCAGTTGCGACAGGCGGGCGGTAAAGCTTTTGCCTTCCTTGGTCGTCATGGTGGTTTCGATCGACCAATATTCTTCGGGCTTGAAGATTTCAATTTCTGCTTCACGTTCGCAAATCAAACGCAGGGCAACGGATTGCACGCGGCCTGCAGAACGCGAACCCGGCAGCTTGCGCCACAAAACGGGGGAGAGGGTAAAACCGACAAGATAATCAAGCGCGCGGCGCGCCATATAGGCATCAACCAGATGATGGTCGATATCGCGCGCGTGTTTGAAGGCTTCCTGAATGGCTGACTTCGTGATCTCGTTAAACGTCACGCGGCGGATTTTGACTTTGTCCGCCAGATATTTTTCTTTCAGGTATTCGCTGACATGCCACGAGATGGCTTCACCTTCCCTGTCCGGGTCAGTCGCGAGGAATACGTTTTGCACTTTTTTCGCGCGGGAAATAATTTCGCCCAGCGGCTTGTGCGAACGGTCGCCGATTTCCCATTGCATGGCGAAATCTTTTTCCGGATCGACCGAGCCGTTTTTGGCGGGCAAGTCGCGCACATGTCCGAAACTGGCCACGACCATATAGTCAGAGCCCAGATATTTGTTGATGGTCTTCGCCTTGGCGGGAGATTCAACGATGACAAGGTTTTGTGCCGACATGTTTTCCTGTATCCGTCCATGATGGAGCCGCGTGCAATATGCCTGCGACACCAGACTATAACGTATACATTATATATAGTGTCGCAAACGCGATCTAAATCAGGTTTACCTTATTTCCTGCCTGCCGTTCAATACGTCCTGCAAGCTCGAGCTCCAAAAGAATTGTCAGAATGTATCCAACCGGCGCATTTACCTCGCGGATCAGATCGTCTATGGAAACAGGCGCGGGGCTTAGGTTTTCCAGAATTTTTATACGCAGGCTATCGGGTATCTCCGCATGCAGGGGCGAATCATCTGTATCATCTCCGCCGTCATAGCCGCGCTGGGGTGGTTCGCGCAGAGGTTTTACGCGCAGGCTGCCCAGCACCTGCAAAATATCTTCCGCACTGGTGGTGACATGGGCGCCGTCCTTCAGCAGGCTATTGGTGCCGCCCGCGCGGGGGTCGAGGGGGGATCCGGGCACCGCAAAAACTTCGCGGTTTTGTTCAATCGCCATGCGTGCGGTAATCAGCGATCCGGATTTATGCGCGGCCTCGACAATCAAAACCCCCAAAGACAAACCGGAAATAATCCGGTTGCGGCGCGGGAAATGCCGCGCCAAAGGTTCGGTGCCGAAGGGGCTTTCGGCCACGATCGCGCCCTGCGCCGCGATGGCGCGGTAAAGCGCTTCGTTTTCACGCGGATAAATGACATCAATCCCGCCTGCGACAACGGCCACGGTGCCGCTTTGCAGTGACGCCGCATGTGCGGCACTGTCGATCCCGCGGGCCAGGCCGGATACGATTGTATATCCCGCTGCGCCAACCTTCGCGCTGAAGCCTTCCGCAATTTTGCGGCCAGCCAGAGATGCATTACGCGCGCCCACAACGCCGAGCGCGGGACGCGACAGCAGCGCCGGATTGCCCAGCACGGTTAAAACGGGCGGCGCATCTTCCGCTTCGCCCAGCAGGGCGGGGTATTCCGCATCGCCGGATACGATTAATTTAGCGCCGAATTTTTCAATACGTGCGATTTCATCCTCGGCGGCGGATTGCGCAAAAATGGAAATTTCTTTTTTTCCGCCACCGCGCCGCGCTAGTTCCGGCAAGGCTTTAAGCGCGCGCTCCGCCGTGCCAAAGCGCTGCATCAGGCGGTTGTATGTAATGGGGCCGACGTTTTCGCTACGGATTAATCGTAAGCGTGCCGTTCTTTCAGCGGCTGAAAGGGCGGCAGGAGAAGGAGGGTCGGAGAAAAAAGAAGCGGTCACGCAGCCTCTTTTTTCTTGCTGCCGAGGTTGATTTTACTTTCCTCTCCGCGCCACAAACGACGGATGTTCTGGTGATGGCGGATCCAGACCACGGCGGCCAGGATAAACACAGTCACGGTCATTTGGTAATTATTGCTGATCAGCAAGGTCACTACGGGCGATACGCCAAAGGCAACAAGTGCGGCCAGAGATGAATAACGGAACATCATCGCCGTGCCCAGCCAGACGAGGCAGAGGATAAGTCCCAAAAGAGGCATAAGCGCCCAGCAAATGCCAAGGGCGGTTGCCACGCCTTTGCCGCCTTTGAATTTCAACCAGATGGGAAACAGGTGGCCGGTAAAGGCGGCAAGCGCCGTCAGCACGGCGTAATCCAGATGCCCTGTTTCTGTTTGCAATTGTTTGGCGATCAAAACCGGCACCGCGCCTTTGAGCGCATCGAGCAGCAATGTGGCCGCGCCGAGTTTTTTACCGCCAAGGCGCAGCACGTTGGTCGCGCCGATATTGCCCGAACCCGCATTGCGAATATCGCCCAGCCCCGCAATCCGGCTGAGGATCAGTCCATAAGGCACGCTGCCCGACAAATATCCGCCGATCAGGGCGACAAGGACGAGAGCGATGTTAAGGTCGGCGGGGCTTTGGGTCAAAAGAAACGACATAGGTAATAATCCTTTCAGGCTGGCGCAAACTATCGCCTATTCGCGCCGGAATTTCAATATAAGAGCCGCAGGAAAGGTGGCGGCAAAAATTAGAAATCAGAGATCAGGGCTTAGCGCCCGAACAAAAATGCTTTGATGCGGCGCAGCGCGGAGGGGGCGAGAGAGGGGGGTGATGATGGCGCAAGCGCTGCGGATAAATTACGGCGGGCTGGCGCGTCATAATGTGATGCAAAAACGGCAGTTTTAAAAAGATGCGGCGTATCCAGAAAACCTTGCAGCACACGGGCGCGGCCTGCGGCATAAAGCGGCGCGGGTACATGGGCATATTCGCTGCGGATATGGCGGTCGTAAGCGGCGAAAACATCCGGCGCGGCGCCCAGAATGGCGAGGTCGCAATCTGCCATGATTTTTTCATCCAGCGTGGAGGCTTTGCCGT
>JAVEWI010000236.1:0-3664 GCA_034004625.1 Bdellovibrionales bacterium | reverse complement strand
ATTCCGGATTTTATACGGATGCAAAAAACCCTGCCTTTTTACAAAGGCAGGGTTTTTTCTGTGTGTAATAAATCTTAGCCGTTAATCACCTCGGCATAGGTCATGACAAGGTACAAGACCGCTTCTGTATTGCCGAGGTTTTTATAGTAATGGTTCACATCCGCTTTGAACAAAACGGCATCTCCTTCGCGTAATATCTGCGGCGCTTCGTTTTCAATGCCTATTTCTACCAGGCCTTTTGACACGAACAGGTTTTCAAACGTGCCTGCTGCGTGCCCCTCCGCCACTTCGGTATGTAATGCATGAATGCGCAATTCGTAGAATTCAACTTTGCGTTCTTCGTCAAACGGAAACAAAGCGCGGGAGCTGAATTTGCCTTCGCTGGATTCCAGAACCTTTGCCTGTTCTTTTTTAAGCAGAACCGGCCCCGGTGCTTCTTCGGTCGCCATCAAGGTGGCAAAGGGTACTTGCAAAGCCTGCGCGATCTTCCACAGTACGCTGATGCTCGGCACGCTTTTGGCGGTTTCAATTTGCCCCAGCATGGCGCGGCTGACGCCGGACAATTTCGCCAGACGTTCCAGCGAATGTCCGCGTTTTGTCCGCAGCCTGCGCAAATTGCGCCCGACTATGGCCGAAAGATCTTCGGCGCTGTCGATAACCGACAGGTCGCGGTCATCCACATCAGCCGTTTCGGGTTCAGGGGAATTTAAAGCTGTGCTCATGTTATGTTGCCCATGCAGGGATGCTTTCAAAGCAGAAGTCATGCGGAAACAGGATTCCAGAACATCACAGGCTGGCATGTCCAATAAACAAAGCAAAAAGCAGGAAAGCCCGCCATAGCGTTCTGGGAATCAGATGCCATGGATGCTGCCGCGGTGGTGCGGGATGCGCGGAACTGTTCGAAATTTACAACTTTTGCTGCGTTATCAGACATTTTGCTTCACCTTCTGGACGTGGCGGCCTTTATCGGACTTATCAAATTCCGTCTTATTGTCATTTTTTCCAATATAGCAGATTTTTAGATATTTTGTAAAGGCAAACACCCCATTTGATAAAAAATTGACATGTTTTACGCAACAATATTACAAAACCCCGCCTTTGCCTGCGGGGTCAAAACAATACTGAAAAGAAAAGAAGAGAATTAAACTGTGATGTCGAGGCTTTGTTGCTGCGGCGGCGTTTGCGGTTCATCGCCCGCACCGCCTGCGCCGTTACCCGTTTCACTGCCAGCATCTGCCGGTGCCGTGGCCCCCGCCGCGGGTGCGGTTGCGCCCGTTGTAAAGTCATTCAATGCCTGCGTGATTTCGCCCAGACGGCGATCAGCCTGATAGTAGTTCACATCAAAATATTTACCCATCATGCGCAGCGGGCCTTTTTGCTTCAGCAAAAGAGTTTTTAACTGCCGCAGCATGGTTTCGGTACGGTTGATAAAATTCTGATCCTGCTCGGCATCATATCCGCCGGAAGCCGCAGCCCCCTCGCCGGATATTTCAACCGTCACACCGCCGTCTTCACCGCCGGAAACCGCGCTGGTTTCGCCACCGCGGCCTGCGATATAGCCATTCACAGCGGCCTGTAATTCCTTCACGATCTGGTTAATCGCATTGGCGATCGACCGCGGGTTTGATTTTGCATTGGTATTTTGGGTCAAGGCGCGCGTGGCATCGCCCAGAAACAACGTCTTGCGTTCTGCCGAAGCAATTTTCTTTTCGGAGTCCGACAAGTTGGGATTAGCGGCAATCTGCGATTGCGCTACGGTTTCGTTATATCTTTTGGATTTGAACAGGCTGAATTTAAGCTGGTCCTTGCCAAACAAAGACCCCACCTGCTGAAACAGCAAATCGGTTTTGCCCGCGATCTTATATTTATAAGTCGAGGCAAAATTCGCGGTCGCTGAGCTCAATTTAGGCGTGGTTGCCATTCTGGAACCCCAAATCAATCAAGGCCTACTGCCCCTTATATTCCAGTGTAAAGCCAAAAGGGTTAATTTTGCATTAACAATTTTACGGCTTTAGTTCCGGTTTTTGTATGCGGCCAGCTGTTTTTCCAGCTCGTGCCCAACCGCGCTGGGCGATCCGGTGTTTTTGGCCAAAATGCAATACATCATCGGCACCACAAAAACCGTCAGCAGCATGGACAGGCACAAACCGCCGATAATCACGACGCCGATCACAAAACGGCTTTCCGCCCCCGCGCCCGCCGCCATCACCAAGGGCACCGCCCCCATAATGGTCGTGACCGTGGTCATGATAATGGGGCGCAGGCGTTTGCCCGCGGCTTCCAAAATAGCATCGCGGAAAGCAACGCCTTCATCCCGCAGCTGGTTGATGAATTCCACAATCAAAATACCGTTTTTGGCCGAAAGCCCGACCAGAATAATCAAGCCGATCTGGCTGTAAATATTCAACGTCTGCCCCGTCACCCACAGGCTGAGAAGCGCGCCCGTCACCGCCATAGGCACCGTCAGCATGATGATAAACGGATGCACAAGGCTTTCAAACTGCCCTGCCAGTGCCAGATAGACCACCAAAAGGGCAAGAGCAAAGACCACGTAAATAGAACTGCCGGATTCACGAAGGTCGAGCGACTCTCCCTTGTAATCATAACTGGCGCCCGCAGGCAGGTCGTTGCGCACCACGTTTTCAAGGTAATCAAGCGCCTGATCCAGCGAATACCCCTCGGCCAGACCGGCCTGAATGGTAATCGACCGCACGCGGTTATACCGGTTCAGCGCCGTGGCATCGGCAAATTCATTCAGCGTCACAAAACTGGACAGCGGCACCAATTCGCCCGTGCGGCTGGACCGTACAAAACTGTTGGTGATGTCGAGAGGGCTGCTCTTGCCCGATTTTTCGCTCTCCAATATCACGTCATATTCGCGGCCGCGCTCGATAAAGGTGGTGACACGGCGCGTCCCCATCATTGTTTCGAGCGTGCGGCCAATCACCGATACAGGAACGCCCAGATCCGCCGCCAGGTCACGGTCAATCGAAATGCCAATCTGTGGTTTGGTTTCGTAATAATCGTGGTCGATTTCGGTCAGACCCGGATTCTCCCGCGCTTTTTCGATCAGGATGTCACGCCATTCCAGCAGGTCTTCGTAACTGGGCCCGCCCAAAACGAACTGCACAGGTTTCTGCGCCCCGCCGCCAAAGGCACGGCGAACGGTAGATGTAATGCGCACGCCCGGAATGTCTTCGGTCAAACGGCGGGCTTCGTCCATGTAATGCCAAACGGGCTTGCGTTCTTTCCAATCCGACATCACAAAAATCCCGCGCGAGTCATGATAGGACGCCGTGGTGCCAAAACTGCCCGGCGCACGCATCAGCATACGCTGCACCGCGCCGTCTTCCACAAAATGCATCAGGCGCTTTTCCACCTGATCCAGATGTTCCATGGTGTAGTTATAAGAAGAACCTTCGGGCCCGCGGATCAGCAGGTTAAAATTACCACGGTCTTCACGCGGCGAAAATTCGGACGGTATTTGCGTAAACAGCCACACAGAGCCGCCCAAAACAAGAACCATGGTAACAACGCCGGCAAAAGTACGATCAACCAATGCAGCCAGCAGGCGCAGATAGGCGCTTTTACTTTTTTCAAAGACTTCATCAACGGCTTTGTTGAAACGGCTATTTTCTTTTGTCCGCGCGAGGATTATGGAACA